>CATLBO010000031.1 GCA_949879025.1 uncultured Hungatella sp.
TGTAATTCCCAAAAGGAAATCCGTCCATAAAATTATCAAATAAATTTTCTCCGAAAATACTTGGCATTAACATAATCATCTCTCCTTTTCTATGAAAAGCATTTGTTTTATTTGTTATATCTGTAATATAACACTTATTGTCAGCAGTGTCAAGAGCTGAGTGCTAAAGAAAATGTGAAAAATCTGTGAACCCACAATTAACTATCCGACAGCCAGTTACGGGCAAAAAGAAAGCCCCGGTCAGCCGCATGGCCAGCCGGAGCTCCCTTTTTTCATATTATCTTTTACTTGCCGGCCATCTGTCTTTCCTGAGCCTCAATCATCTTCTTCACCATATAGCCGCCTACGGAACCGTTCTGGGCAGATGTCAGGTTGCCGTTGTAACCGTTGGTTAACGGTACTCCCAGCTCTCCTGCAACCTCCATTTTAAATTTGTCCATTGCCTCTCTTGCCTCTGGTACATTGGTAGTGTTTGTAGATTTGCTAGACATAATAAACGCCTCCTTGTTTTTAAATTTCATGGTTAATTGCTACACTCCTATTATGTGTCCGCTGAAAAATAATACACTAGAAGGTTCTGCGTAAAATGTCATTTTTTAGCAAACCGGCTGTCTTGGTTTTCATGCTACAGATTTACCTTATCATAGCTGGCCTCCAAATACTCTGTAAGCCGCCTCTTTAAGTCCTGATGCTCTTCTTTTAAAAGCTCCTTGTCTTCTTTTAAAAGCTGGTTCACTTCTTCTGACACGGTTTTTAAAATATTTGCGTCTGTAAAGATATCCGCCAGTTTAAATTCCATATCCCCGCTTTGCCGGATTCCGAAAATATCTCCCGGCCCCCGCAGTTTCAGATCCTCTGAGGCAATATAAAATCCGTCATTGGAGCGGTTTAAAATGTCCAGACGTTCTCCTGTGCCTTCCTGATCCCCGCAGTTGACCATAATGCAGTAGGACTGATGTTCCCCCCGGCCTACCCGGCCCCGAAGCTGATGAAGCTGGGCCAGGCCGAACCGCTCGGCATTTTCGATCATCATTACTGTGGCATTGGGCACATTGACTCCCACTTCAATCACCGTGGTGGACACCAAAATCTGTATCTCTCCGGCAGCAAACCGTTCCATAATCTCATTTTTCTCTTTTCCCTTCATTTTCCCATGAAGATATTCAATGGAAATCCCAGGCAAAGCCTCCCTTAAGGTTTTCGTATAGTCCAGCACGTTTTCCGCCTCAAGCATCTCGCTGTACTCCACCATGGGGCAGATAACGTAAGCCTGCCTCCCTTGTTCCGCCTGTTTCTTTATAAAAGAGTATGCATTCTGCCGGTAACCAGTGCCCACCACGCAGTTTTTTATCGGCAGGCGGCCTCCTGGCAGCTCATCTACAATGGAGATATCCAGATCCCCATATAAGATAATAGCCAAAGTCCTGGGTATGGGAGTGGCACTCATGACCATAACATGAGGCTCCTTTCCCTTATTGCCCAGCATCTCCCGCTGCCCTACGCCGAACCTGTGCTGCTCATCCGTAATTACCAAAGCCAGGTTATCATAAACCACTTTGTCCTGAATCAGGGCATGGGTTCCCACAATTATGTCCGCTTCATGGCTTTTAATCTTTTCATAGGCAATCCGTTTCTCCTTTGCAGTCATGGACCCTGTCACCAGAACCGGAACTTTATGGATTCCATGGGACTGAAAAAGGCTGCACATTCCCTCATAATGCTGTTTCGCCAAAACTTCAGTGGGGGCCATAATCGCCCCCTGACAGCCGTTATATGCTGCCGTCAGAAGGGCAAGGACGGCGATGATGGTCTTTCCGGACCCTACATCTCCCTGAATCAGGCGGTTCATTACCAGGCCGCCTCCAAGATCTGCAAGAACCTCATCCAGAACTTTTTTTTGGGCTTTTGTCAGAACATAGGGAAGATTCCGGATCAGTTCTTTCACCTGCCCTGACGGCTTCATGACCCATGCACTTTTCCTGTCCTGCCGCTTTTCCTTCAGCTGCCGCACTGCCATGAGAAACAGGAAGAATTCGTCAAAAACCAGCCGCTTCCTTGCAAACAGAAGCTGCTGCTGATCCTCTGGAAAGTGGATGTGCTCCAGGGCAAAATTATACTCGGAAAGTTCGTATTTTTTTCTGATATAGGCTGGAAGATACTCCCGCTCCATCTGCCTCATGTCAAGGGCCTGCGCCACTGCCTTTGTAATGGCTTTGTTTCCCAATCCTTTTGTCTGTCCATAGATTGGCTGCATATGCTCCATCATGGCTTTGTAGCCGTCCTTTGTATATATCTCCGGCTGTTCCATGGTCAGGCGATTATTTTTTTTAACTATCTTTCCGTAAAAAACATGATAAGTGCCTGCCTGCAGCGTATTTTTCAGAAACGGCATATTAAACCATATTAGCTGCAGCGTCCCGGTACCGTCTCCCAATGATGCCGTAATCACCTTGGTATGCTGAAAGCTGCGGACAGATGCCGACTTCTGAAGAATCCCTGCCACCGCCCCTGTCATGTCCGCCTTTAACTGGCCTATGGCAGCCGGAGCCTCATAAGTATGGTATCCTCTGGGATAGTATCCCAGCAAATCGCCTACCGTAAACACCCCCAGCTTCTCAAACAGTTTTCCTGTTTTGTCGCCGATTCCTTTTAGTGTACGGATTGATTCCTGATTTTGTGCCATTGTATCATTCTTTCCGCAGCCAAATCGCCTTTCCATGGAAAGTTTAAAGCTGATTATGCTGCAATGCTACACAAGGGGCTGCCGCACGCTCTGTGTCACAGCCCCTTGCCCATATATGGTTTTCTTTAATTTTCTATTCCACCGAAATAAGATAGTAGTAAATCGGCTGTCCCCCGCTGTGAAGCTCCACTTCACAGTCCGGGAAGGTTTCCTCCACCCGCTCCAGAAGCTTTTCTGCCGTGTCCTCTGTAATATCCGCTCCATAATAGATGGTAATTAGTTCTGATTCCTCATCCGTCATGGCTTTCAGCGTATCCAGAGCCGTGTCCATTACGGATTTACCTACGCATAAAATTCCTGCATCGCCGATACCCATAATGTCCCCTGCATGGATCTCCTTGTCATCGATCATGGTATCTCGCACCGCATAAGTAATCTGTCCCGTCTTTACCCGGCTCATCTCCGCCATCATGGCCTTTTTATTCTCCTCCGGCGGCAGATCCGGCGCAAAGTTAATAACAGCCGTGATTCCCTGAGGCACAGTCTTGGAGGGAACCACCACAATATCCTTTCCCTCTGCCAGAGAAGCCGCCTGCTCTGCCGCCAGAATAATATTGCTGTTGTTGGGAAGGATGTAGATGGTATCCGCATTAACCCGGTCAATGGCGTTCAGCATATCCTCTGTGCTGGGGTTCATGGTCTGGCCGCCTTCGATTAGGTAGTCTGCACCGATTCCCTCAAAAATCTCTCCGAAGCCTTTCCCAATGGAAACTGCAATAAAGCCGTACTCTTTTCTTGGTTCTTCCTCCTGGCTGCCGCCTTCCTTTTCCCCGTAATCCGGCAGGGTCCCGGAGTCTGCAGCCTGCTCCTGCGCTTTCTGCTCTCTGGCCTTTTTCTCTGAATCCATAATCAGCCGTTCCTGGTGCTCTTCCCGCATGTTGTCAATCTTCATTCTGGAAAGGGAGCCGAAAGTCAGCGCTTTCTGAATAGCAAGGCCTGGATCGTTGGTGTGGACATGAACCTTTACCACATCATCATCAGACACTACCACAATAGAGTCACCGATGGATTCCAGGTAAGTCTTAAATTCACGCTCTTCCCTGTCGCTGTACGTTTTTTCCACATTAATGATAAATTCCGTGCAGTATCCGAATTTAATGTCCGCTTCTTCCAAAACAGCCTTCTGTCCCTGGCTGGCTTTAGCTGCTTCCGGGGCGGAAACCGCTCCTGGTTCCAAGCTCAGATCCGTCTCCTTGCCCAGCAGGCCGTCCAGACAGCCTTTCATTACCTGCATCAATCCCTGGCCGCCGGAGTCCACCACGCCTGCCTGCTTTAATATAGGAAGCATCTCCGGCGTCTGGCTTAAAACGTAGTCTCCGTGCTCAATAACCTTCCTGGCGAATTCAATGATATCCTCGGTTTCCGTCACCAGCTCCACGGCTTTGTCCGCCATCCCTTTTGCCACGGTCAGGATCGTACCTTCTTTTGGCTTCATAACCGCCTTGTAGGCAGTCTCCGAAGCACGTACAAAGGCATTGGCCAGAGTCGTGGTTGTAATGGTCTCCAGAGGTTTAATCTCCTTGGTAAATCCCCTAAACAGCTGGGACAAAATTACGCCCGAGTTTCCTCTTGCCCCCCGGAGAGAGCCAGAGGAAATAGCCTTGGCCAGGTTTTCCATGGTAGGGTTTTCAATAGCTGCCACTTCCCTGGCTGCAGACATAATGGTCATAGTCATATTGGTACCTGTGTCCCCGTCGGGAACCGGGAACACATTCAGTTCATTAATCCATTCCTTCTTAGCTTCCAGCCCTTTAGCTCCTGCCAAAAATGCCTTTTGAAGAGTTTTTGCATCGATCGTATTCATACCCACCAGCCGGTCCTCCTTAATCAATCACTCTGACGCCTTCGACATAGATGTTAATCTTGTCAACGGTCATCCCCGTGAATTCTTCCACTTTGTATTTTACATTTTCGATTAAATTGTCCGCAACTGCCGAAATGCTGATGCCGTAAGCCACAATCACATGGAAATCCAGTGAAATGCGGTTATCTTCAATATTAACATTAATCCCATGTGTCAGGCTTTCCTTCTTAAGCAGCTTCACAAGGCCGTCCTTCATGCTGATGGCCGCCATACCCACGATGCCGAAACACTCCACCGCCGTCGTGCCTGCATAAATGGCAATTACTTCCGGATTGATCAAGATCTCACCTAATTTGTTGCTGATCCGCCCTTTCATGAACAAAACCTCCCATCTTTCCTATACTTTGTCTGCTTATTTAATTCTATTCTGCCCAGGCTGATTCCCTGATATACTTTTCCAATCCATCCAGGCAGGCATATAGGTAAAGTATACCACACACAACATGTTGTGTCTATTACAAAGATTTTTTAAATTTTGCTTGCAAATTGCGGCATAATCTGTTATTATACATATTGTTGTGGGTTCCGTTTATTGGAAGCCAAGTAGCTGTTAAGGAGGTGCGATCATGGCTAAATGTTCAATTTGCGGCAAGGGCGTTCACTTTGGTAATGCAGTGAGCCATTCCCATAGAAGATCCAACAAGATGTGGAAACCTAACGTAAAATCCGTTAAAGTAAAAGTGAACGGCGGCGCTAAAAAGATGTATGTATGTACTTCTTGCCTGCGTTCCGGCTTGGTTGAAAGAGCTTGATTTAAGACCTTTTTAAACTCCAGAGTTTTTTACTCTGGAGTTTTTTTGATCTTATTTATCATCTTTGTCTGGATTGTCCCTCTTCCTCTGCTTTTTTAAAAGGGCGAAAAAGTCATCCTCCGGCATAGGCCTGGCATAATAATATCCCTGTACCTGATCGCAGCCGATACTGTTAAGCAGATCAATCTGCCCCTTGGTTTCCACTCCTTCCGCCAAAAGCCCCAGCTCCAGCTTGGAGGCCATGGAAACCACCTGTTCCAGAATAAGCTTTCCCTTGTTTGATACCATCATATTCTCGATAAACTTTTTATCCAGCTTTATAACGTCAAAGGGCGTTTCCAAAAGGATATTCAGGGAAGAATAGCCGCTTCCGAAATCATCCATCAGCAGAGTGAACCCTTCTTCCTTCAGTTCCAGTGCCTTCTTGCTTATCTGCTGATCATCTGCGCTTTCCGTTATCTCCAGTTCCAGAAGCTCCTTGGGAATGTCATTGTCTTTCACCATGTCCAGCAGCATCCCTACGCACTCGTCATTGCGCAGATGTATTCTGGAAACGTTGACGGAAACAGGGCATGGTTCAATCCCTGACTCCTGGCATCTCTTAATAAACCGGCACGCCTCAGCCCATATAAAGTAGTCCACATTCTTTATAAATCCATTCTCCTCAATTACAGGAATAAACTGATCCGGATAGATCATGCCCCGGGTAGGATGTTTCCACCTTACCAGCGCCTCTGCACCGATGATCTCATTCTTACTGATACTGTATTTAGGCTGAAGGTACATCATAATCTGCCGGTTGGCAATGGCTGCCTGCATATTTTCTTCGATAAATTTCCGGTTATAAAGATTTTCCTTAAACTGCTCCTTATAAAACACCACATTCGTAAGCAGATTGCTCTTAGCTGCCTTTCTGGCCATAGCTGCGCGGTCCTCCATCTGCCGAAGTTCCACAGTTTTATCCTCCATGGTGTACACGCCGAAAGCCAGCTGTATCTTAGCCTGGTCAAAACTTCTGATCTTTTTATCCAGCATATGAATAAAGTCCACCAGCTCCTGTTCTTTGTCATACTCCATGACAACCATAAACACATCGCTGCGCAGATTCACAAAAAAATGCCCTTCCTGGCACGCTTCTTTAACCTGCTGGGTAATAAAGCTTAAAATCTTGTTGCCGAATCTCTCGCCGTACAGATCATTAATAATCTTAAACTTATTAATGTCAAACTGGATCGCCCCAATCTGCCTTGAGGAAGAATACATCAAATGGTTTACATCCCTCCGGAAATGGTGAAGCTTAACCATTTCTCCAATCAGGCTGTCAATCTCATCGCTTTGGGGAATGTCATCCAGGCTGATGCTGCTCTCTGTTATATCTTTCAGGTAGTCTTCCAGCATATCTTCCAGGATCTCAATACATATGCTGATCGCTCTGGGACATTCTTTTAAAATCAGTCCTTCCCTGCGGATATCCGCCATGCCCTCCGGGCTGGATATATCTTTGCCTAAAATTTCCCGGCAGTTAAACTTGCCGCCCATCTTTTCCGTAAACGCTTGTATAAACTCTCCAGTCTTCTGATTGCCGTATAGCTCCAAATCTCTGTCCTGGGCATCATAGAATCCCAAAGCCATCCCCAGAACCATAAGCCCTGCTGTTATGCAGCCACACACCGCCCCCTGACGCATCCCCCCGCCAAAGCATGTGCTGATCTTTAAAGCTGTTCTCAGCTCCAGTCCGAAGTCTTCCGCAAATGCCCCAAACAACGCCTGGGAGCAGTGATACTGCTGATGCAGAAGCTGTTCCGCCTTCTCTTTATGTGTCATATGCCATACCCCATTTCTCCCATGCCTGCTTATGTGCATCTCCTCTATTTGTATATTTTAACAAATAGATCCTGATTTGTGAAGTATAATGCGGCATTTTAAACAGTATATTTACCATTTCTCTAAAAAATCCCGGTACAGGCATTGTCTTGCATGCCCATACCGGGATTTTCCCTGTCTCTCATTCAGGCTCTGGCTGTTCTGTCAGGCCCTAGCATTATTCCGCATTCTCTACTGCTTTTACCGCCGCTGTCTGATAGCCGCCGATAGAAACCGTAACTCCGGCCGCCAGATCTGCATCCGTAGGTTTCTGGGATTCATCCACTGCAATCCCTGTTACTTCCTCAGCTGTCTTGCCAACCAGGTAATCTTCCATGGCTGCTGCCTGCTCATACCACTCTTTTCCGATTCCTGAGGCACCTTTCATGCCATAATCATCCCCCAGCTGTCTTTTCGTCTTCACTCCGCCGGTGAGATCGGAAGTAATCTTACCCTCTGCATCAAACTTTACGGTTCCCTGGGTAGAGTCGATGATGCAGGCTGTAATCTTTCCCTCTCCGTCTGTGGCAACTGCCACATAGGTAGAATATGCCTGGCACTGTCCATCAGCATCTGCCTCGGCGTCTTTGGACTTGTCCATATTTGTAATAATTCCCAGCCCCAGCTTGTCTTTTTCCTGAACTCCTTGGGCAGTGGCATTCTCAGCCGCCTCTGCTATGGCTTCCTTATAGCTTCCGATTTTAATCGTAACGCCTGCCAGCAAGTCTGCATCCGTTGGCTTGGTAGATTCGTCCACTGCAATTCCTTTTATTTCCTCAGCAGTTTTTCCAATTGCATACTCTTCCATAGCCTTTGCCTGCTCATACCACTCTTTTCCGATGCCGGAAGCCGCCTTCATGCCATACTTTTCCCCCAGCTCCTTCTTAGTCTGGAAATCCTGGCTCATAACCACTTTACCCTCTGCAGTAAATCCCATCTTTGTCTGTGCCGTATCCAGCTTACAGCTTACGATCTTTCCATCTTTGTCTATTACTACTGCTGCTGCCACGGAATCCACTTGGGCAACGCCGTCTGCCTCCCCTGCGTCTTTGGAACTTCCCATAGAAGATACCACTGCCATGCCCATTCTGAAGCCGTCTTCTCCTGCTGCAGAAGCTTCTTTCTCCGCCTCTGTTTCAGCCTCCTGGCCGGAAGTCTCCTCTGCCTTAGTTTCCTCCGCCTTAGTTTCTTCTTTCGTCTCAGTCTCCGGCTGGGCCGTTGTGGCCTCCGCCTGCACAGTAGCTGCTGGCTGGCCTTCTTCCTTCTGTCCGCATCCGGCCAGCAATGCCACTGCCATCATAGATGCCGCTAACATACATACCTGCTTTTTCATAAAAATATCCTCCGTCTGTTTTTATCCATTCCGGAATCTTCCTGATTGTCCTTTTTGGTGGTGACATTCCAAGAATATCCTTCAGTTTCTTTTATCATACCGACAATTTGTATCAAAAATATGTTTTTATCAGTTCGATTTTGTGATAAAATACAGGCACAAAGGCACAAAATCGACATGTTTTTCCGATATACTATTGATGAGATTTATGCGAAGGGAGTGCATTATGGACAAAATCCTCATTGCAGACGATAATATTCAGATAACGAAGATCCTCAGCGAATTTGCCAAAAAAGAAGGCTTTGAGCCCATAGCTGCCTATGACGGCGACCAGGCTCTGGAATTGTTTCGGCTTAACACGTTTTCAATCATCCTTTTGGATGTCATGATGCCTAAACAGGACGGTTTCGAAGTATGCCGCAAAATCCGCCAAGTCTCGGCTATCCCCATTATTATGATAACTGCCCGGGGGGAAGACTTTGAACGCATTATGGGACTGGATATTGGCGCTGACGATTATATTGTCAAACCGTTTTCCAGCAGCGAAGTTATGGCCAGAATCCGGGCCGTCCTGCGGCGCATTGACAGCTCCGGCAAATCCGGGGCACCCTTATGCCTTACCTGGGATAATCTTTCTGTTTCCCTGGACAAAGCCATTGTGGCCATTGACGGCCAGAATATCGCCCTGACTAAAAAGGAACTGGAGATCTTATGGACCCTGCTGTCCAACCCTGGCAAGATTTTTTCCAGAGACAATTTGTTAAGCACCCTGTGGGGATATGATTATCTTGGCGACAGCCGCACAGTTGACAACCACATCAAAAGGCTGCGGGCAAAGCTGGACAAATTCCCTCATCCGTCATGGCAGATTAAAACTATCTGGGGCATGGGATATAAGTTTGAGGGCAGTCCGGCATGAAATATAAAATCACTCGCCGCCTTGAAGGATATTTTTCTGCTGTACTCCTTCTTTTTTCCGTAACCGTAGGCATTCTGTTTGCTGCTCAGTTTGCCTATCACACTGCCAGCACCCATGAGCTGGAGCTAAAAAATCAGGCAGTCTCCATGGCAGGCACCATCTCACAGTTTCAGCAGAAAATAGCCTGCCGGCCCGGATCTCAGCGGGGGTACGGCGCTTACCTGCAGTTCATCAGCGACATCTCTTTAGGGGAGGTATGGCTGGTGGATGAACATGCCCAGACCATTGAACTGGATACCGGCAGCTACTCCCTGTCCTACGCCAAATTGCCGGAGGGGACTGAGAATCTGATTGACCAGGTATTTAAGGGGCAGGTGGCAGCCAACAAAGCATTCTCCCCCATGCTGGATGTTTCCTCCATTACAGTCGGGGCGCCTGTGTATGACAGCGAAGGCAATATTACTGCCGCCTTTCTGCTCCACAGCCCGGTCAATGGAATCCATGACGCCCGCCGTCACAGTATCGCCATACTCATTGCCTGCATTCTCACTGCCCTGCTTCTCACCTTTGCCCTTTCTGTGGCCCTGACCCGCCATTTTATCAATCCGCTTCAGGAAATCGGACAAGCGGCAGAAAAAGTTATGGCAGGCGATTATTCCGCCCGGGCCCAGGTAAATCAGGATGACGAAATAGGCGCTTTGGCATCCAATATCAACAACCTTTTTGCCCAGCTGTCTGACATAGAATCACAGCGCCATAACCTAGACAAGATCCAGCAGGACTTCGTGTCCAATGTTTCCCATGAACTGCGCACCCCGATTACGGTCATCAAAGGCTCCCTGGAAGTTCTAGAGCAGGGACTTGTTACGGATCAGGGAGAAATGCAGGATTACTTCCGGCAGATGCTGTCAGACACTCTTCACCTTGAGCGTCTGGTAAATGATCTTCTGGAGCTTTCCAGGCTTCAGAACAGCAATTTTGAGATTTCGAAAGCAAGACTGGACTTGGCAGATGTACTGACGGATTCCGTCCGCTCCATACAGAGAATATCAGATAAGAAACAGGTAGATATCCTGTTTGAAAACAGTGCTGGAACCGTCCTTTTCTGCGGTGATTACGGACGGCTGCGGCAGATGTTTCTGATTGTTCTTGACAATGCGGTGAAATTTTCCCCGCCTCACTTCACTGTATCTGTAACCATGCATTATGACCAGCAGAAAAACCAGTGTGCCATCGCTGTCTCCGACTGCGGATGCGGCATACAGCCAGAAGATATTCCCTACATTTTTAACCGGTTCTATAAAAACCGCTCTGAGTCCAACTACAGCGGCAGTGGCCTAGGCCTGCCCATTGCAAAGCAGATTGCCAGCCGCCACGGAATCTCTATTACCTGCAAAAGCAACTTCTGTGACAGAACCACATTTACGTTTCTGCTGACACCAAAGCAGGACAGCTCCTCCTCATGTCTGGAGTAAGCCCATCCGGTATTTTGGTATCCCTGAAACGCAGCATGCGGATACGAAAATCTGGTAATTTTCGCATCCGCATGTTTTCTTCGGCCTGCTAAAGCCTGTTGGAAGTCAAAACCTCTTTTAAAGCCTGTTTCAGCCTGTTGATCTCAATTGGCTTGCCCAGATGGCCGTTCATCCCCTGGCCAAGGGCACGCTTTTTGTCTTCTTCAAATGCATTGGCTGTCATGGCAAGAATCGGGATGCCGGCCAGTATGGGGTCGTCCAGTCTCCGAATCCTTCTGGCCGCCTCATATCCATCCATAATAGGCATCTGGATATCCATTAAAATCATGTCATACGTTCCCGGCGCTGACATAGTTATCTTTTCCACACAGACAGCTCCATTATCAGCCACATCTACCTGGAATCCTGCCTCTTCCAAAATGGTGGCCGCAATCTCCTGATTCAGCTCATTGTCCTCTGCCAGAAGAACCCGCTTTCCTTGAAACAGTTCTTCCGCCAGTTCCCATTGGGAAGTGTCTTCAGCCTCATTCTCCTCTTTTGTCTGCTGCACCAGCGTACTGCGCAGCTCTGATAAAAACAGAGGTTTGGAACAAAATGCCGTAACCCCTGCCTCCCTTGCCTCGTCCTCAATATCTGACCAGTCATAGGCTGTAAGAATGATGATCTGTTTGCCTTCCCCGATGATCTTCCGAATCCTGCGCACCGTCTCGATGCCATTCATATCTGGCATAATCCAGTCAATAATAAACACCTGGAACTCATCGTTTTGCTCCATGGCAAGCTGGGTGCGCAGAACGGCTTCCTTTCCCGACGTGGTCCACTCTGATCGCATTCCAAGGCTTCCCAGCATTTTAGTAACGCTGACGCAGGTATTGAAGTCGTCATCAGCCACCAAAACGCGGAGTCCTGCCAGTTCCGGGATCTTTTCCGCCTTACACGGTTTTCCTGCCAGCCGGAAATGAAAAGAAACTGTAAATTGGCTGCCTTTGCCCGCCTCGCTTTCCACGGCAATGGTTCCATTCATCATATCCACGATGTTTTTCGTAATAGCCATCCCCAGGCCCGTTCCCTGGATGCCGCTGACCGTGGATGTCCGCTCTCGCTCGAAAGGCTCAAAAATGTGCTGTAAAAATTCCTGGCTCATTCCAATGCCTGTATCCCGGATCTGGAACTCATAAGCGCCGTACCCTTCCGGCGCATAGTTTTTTTCCGCTACCCGGACGCTGATAATGCCCCGGGGATGGGTAAACTTCAGGGCATTTGAAACGATATTTAAAAGAACCTGATTCAGTCTCAGCTTATCACAGATAATGTTTTCATTTACCACATCCAGGGTATCAATATAGAATTCCATCTGCTTGGATCGGATATCCGCCTGGACAATAGTCTTTAAGTCATGCATAATATCCGAAAGGCTGCACTCAGCTTCCTCAATCCGCACCTTTCCGCTTTCAATGCGGCTCATGTCAAGGACATCATTGATCAGGGACAGAAGATGGTTGCTGCTGGTCATAATCTTAGCCAGGTAATCCTTTACCAGTTCTTTATTGTCAATATGGGTCATGGCAAGCACCGTAAACCCGATAATGGCATTCATAGGGGTCCTTATATCATGAGACATATTGTTAAGGAAATCCGTCTTTGCTTTGTCGGAACGCTGTGCCTGCTTTAGGGCGTCTTCCAGAAGCTTCCGCTGCCTGGCCAGCTGCTGGTCCAATTCTTTTCTTACTGTAACATCCACCACCAGGCCCACATAGGTAACCGACAAGCCGTCGTTTCGCCTGAAAGGCTTTCCTATGGCGTGATGCCACCGGTATCCCTTCTCCCTGGTCAGAATCTGATACTCTGCATCAAAAATCTTTTTCTTGCTGCGGTTGGCAATGGTATCATAGAAATCTTCCATAACCCGCTCTTTGTCATCTTTATGAATAAGGTCTGACCACGCCTCAAGCACATTGGGAAAATCCGTTTCATCTGTATAATCCAACATCCTTCGAAACTCATCACTCCAGGATACGCTTTCCAGTTTTCCTCTGAAATCAAATTCCATGGTCCACATGCTGGAATCCAGCATCTCGTAAACTGTGTTCAAAGTGTTTGTCTTGTGTTCCAGCTTCTCCAGAGCCCTTATTTTCTCCTCAATCAGAGACTTGTTCTCCTCTGCCCTCTGCCTCTCCAGATACCGTTCTGTAGCATCTTCCACAAACACATAGAAAATATCTCCGTAAACTTTTGTATGCACAAAGTGTCCATAATCCTCAATGTACCGGATTCTGCCGTCTTTGCGGAGAATCCGGTAATTTACATGATCCAAACCGTCTTCCCTCTCCTGGATCTGATGCATAATCTGATTGTTAACTTCCTTCAGATCATCAGGATGGACAAGCCCTGAAAACTTATACCCTGTATGTTCCCTGAATTCCTCCTCACTGCTGCATCCGTAAATTTCCATAAGCGCTTTGTTTGCGTAAATCAGCCGTCCATCCTCATCTGCGTGATAGATAAAAAATCCCCCTGGCATTCCCTCCATAATCTGTTCCATAACAGGAAATGTTGTTTCATTGAAAATCAACGTTGAATTATCTTTTTTTTCGCTTTCACCCATGACCCCTCTACATCACTTTCTTATATTTGATTTTTATTCCCCCAAAATCATTTATGCCATTTTGCTCCCTGCTGCGTTTTGCCATTCCTTATTGCGCAAAATCAAACAGCGAAAGCTGATTGGATTCCGGCAAATCTCCAAACAGCCCCAGATCACTCATTAAATCACAGATGGTCTTGCTGACCTTTGTCCTGTTCCTGAAATCTTCCTTTGATAAAAACATCCCGTCTTTCACTGCGTCCACCACGCCGTCTGCCGCTTTGTCCCCCAGGCCGTCAATGCTGGCAAAGGAAGGCATCAGCTTTCCGCCGACAATCTGGAAATCCCTGGCCTTAGCCTTATATATGTCAATAGGTTCAAACTCAAATCCTCTAGCATACATCTCCTGAACTACCCGCATATCCCTCATGGAATCCTGCTCTTTCTTTGACAGGGAATCCCACCGCTTCTTATAGTCCGCAATATAATGCTCCAGTTTATCCCTTCCCTGGCACATAATCTCATAGCTAAAGGCACTGGCGCGGATACTAAAAAACGCTGCATAGTAGGCCAATGGATAAAACACTTTGCAGTAAGCAATGCGCCATGCCATCATTACATATGCAGCAGCATGGGCTTTGGGGAACATGTATTTAATCTTCAGACATGAATCAATATACCATTGAGGCACGTCATGGGCCAGCATGGCTTGTATCCAGTCATCTTTCAGCCCTTTGCCTTTACGCACTGACTCCATAATAGTAAAAGAAAGGCCTTCCTCCATTCCTTTTTGAATCAGATACACCATAATATCATCACGACAGCAAATTGCTGTCTGAATGGTAGCCTGACCGCTTAAAATCAGATCCTTTGCATTGCCCAGCCACACATCTGTCCCGTGGGCCAGACCGGCGATCCGCACTAGATCTGAAAAATACTTCGGCTTTGCGTCCAAAAGCATCTGCATGGCAAAATCCGTTCCGAACTCTGGTACTCCCAGGGCCCCCAGGGGGCATCCGCCTATATCCTCCGGCGTGATTCCCAAAGCCGACGTGTTCTGAAACAGGGACATAACCTCCTTACAGTCCAGCGGAATGTCTTTTACTGGGTCCAGCCCGGTCAGATCCTGCAGCATGCGGATCATAGTCGGATCATCGTGTCCCAGTATATCCAATTTTAAAAGATTGTGATCAATGGAGTGGTAATCAAAATGGGTGGTTACTGTGGTGGTTTCCATATCATTGGCAGGCCGCTGGACTGGAGTAAACGAATAAATCTCCTCGCCTACCGGCAGAACCACGATTCCTCCGGGATGCTGCCCTGTGGTGCGCCGCACCCCCACGCAGCCCTGGACAATGCGGTTGATCTCACAGTTGCGTTTTCGATCCCCCCGCTCCTCATAGTAGTTCTTTACATACCCATAAGCCGTTTTGTCCGCCAGGGTGCCGATTGTCCCGGCCCGGAATGTCTGTCCCTTCCCGAAAATAACCTCTGTATAATCATGAGCATGGCTTTGGTATTCTCCTGAGAAGTTCAGGTCAATATCCGGCTCTTTGTCGCCCTTAAATCCCAGAAATGTCTCAAACGGAATGTCATGCCCATCCTTTTTCATAAGAGTTTTGCATTTGGGACACTCTTTGTCCGGCATGTCACACCCGGACATGCCGGCAAATCTCCTTACATCTTCTGAATCAAACTCTGAATAATGACATTTTGGGCAGTAGTAGTGAGGGCTTAAAGGATTAACTTCTGTGATCCCCGACATGGTAGCCACCAGGGAAGATCCTACAGAGCCTCTGGACCCTACCAGATATCCGTCCTCATTTGACTTCCACACCAGCTTCTGGGCAATAATGTACATCACTGCAAACCCGTTGGAAATAATGGAATTTAACTCTCTCTCCAGCCGCTCTACCACAATTTCAGGCAGTTCTTCTCCATAAAGCTCGTGGGCCTTGTTATAGCAAATGGACCTTAAGGTTTCGTCGGAATTTTCGATAACAGGAGGGCATTTGTCCGGCCGTACCGGGGCAATCTTCTCGCACTGATTGGCTATGCGCCTGGTGTTGGAAATCACCACCTCTTCCGCCTTGTCCGGTCCCAAATACGCAAATTCCTCCAGCATCTCCTGGGTAGTGCGCAGATACAAAGGCGCCTGATCATCGCTGTCCTTAAATTTTCGGTGAGACATAATGATCCTGCGGTAAATTTCGTCTTCCGGGTCCAGAAAATGCACGTCGCAAGTAGCGCATACCGGCTTATGAAACTGCTCGCCTAAGAGGACAATTTTCCGGTTAATGTCTTTTAAGTCCTCCTGGCTGTCTATGGAGCTGTCCTCATCCCGCAGCATAAAGTCATTGTTTCCCAGAGGCTGAATCTCCAGATAGTCATAAAAATCAACAATCTTTCCCAATTCCCTGTCCGGCACTCCCCGAAGCACTGCCTGGTACAGCTCCCCTGCCTCGCAGGCGGAACCGATGATCAGCCCTTCACGGTATTTTTTCAGCAGGCTTTTGGGAATTCTGGGTCTTTTATAAAAGTAATCAATATGGGACCAGGACACCAGACGGTACAGATTGGTTCGTCCCAGATCATTTTTTGCCAGTATGATTACATGGTAGGAGGGCAGCTTTTTTACCATGTCCACATTGGTGTCCCCAAGAGTGATAAGCTCCCGCAGCGAGGACATGCCGCGAGACTTTAACATGTTTAAAAATGTCACGAAGATCTCAGCCGTAGCTTCTGCGTCATCCACTGCCCGGTGATGGTTTTCCAGAGAAATATTCAGGGCCTTTGCAACTGTGTCCAGCTTGTAACGGCTAATCTGGGGCACCAGTATTCTGGCAAGAGCCACTGTATCAAGCACCGTGGGATCAAAGTCCAGCCCCATGCGGGCCGCATTCCTGCTGATAAAGCTGATGTCAAAGGAAGCGTTGTGAGCCACCAAAGCCGCTCCCTGACAGAATCTTAAAAATTCCGGCAGCACTTTGTCTATTTTGGGCGCCTCTAAGACCATGGAGTCATTGATCCCTGTCAGCTGCTCAATCCTAAAGGGAATGGGCTCGTCAGGATTTACAAACGTGCTGAATCTGTCCACGATCGTTCCCTGCTCCACCCGTACTGCCCCGATTTCAATGATTCGGTTGGAAATAGGAGAAAATCCTGTAGTCTCAATGTCAAATACCACATAAGGATCATCAAAGCTCTGGCCTCTTTCGTTCTCTACCAGCCGCTTCTCATCATCCACAAGGTAGCCTTCCACCCCATAGATAATCTTAAAATCATCCCCCTTGTCCAAGGCATGGCTGGCGTCAGGGAAAGCCTGGACGCATCCGTGATCCGTAATGGCAATGGCCGGCATCCCCCACTTCTTCGCCCGCTTTACAATATCCTTTACATCGCTTACACCATCCATATCGCTCATCTTGGTGTGACAGTGCAGTTCTACCCGCTTCACCAGGCTGTTGTCTGTCCTCTGGTCAGAAAAGTCTTCGCATTTTTTCATCCCTGTCACCGAGCCAATGGTCAGTTCTCCGTCAAATTTATCAATGGTAGTCATACCCTTCAGCTTGAGGAACCGCCCGTTTTCCACTGCGCTGTTAATATCCTCCAAAGCTTCCTCACGGACAAACAGTTTTACTGTAATGGTATCCGTAAAGTCTGTCATGTCGAAAATCACGATGGTCTTTCCGCTTTTTAAAAGCCTGCTATCTTTTGCAATGATCTTTCCCCTGATGGCCACCTCTCCCATCTCGCCGTCAATATCCCTGATATGTATAAATTCATCATCAAAGTCCCGGCCATAGAGCACATCTGGGTTGTCGCTTTTTCTCTGATAGCTGCCGAATTTCTTTCCGTCTTTGGAAAAAGTCCTTTTCCAGTGGCCCTGTTTCCCATTAAAATCCTTCCCGCCTTCCAGCGGCTGCTGATTGCCGGAAAATCCTCCTGCTTTGGAATCTTTCTGAGAGTTTGGCCCTAATGTCTGCACAGGCCCTGCCCCACCTTTTTCCTGGCCATTGGACTGGGGGCTGTCTGCATACTTTTTCTTTGGGGCCGCAGCGCCCTCCAAATGGTCTGCTGTCTGCTGCCTTTGTCCTTCTTGTTCCCCGCCTGCTTCTTTTGCAAACATGAGATGGTTTAGTATTTTCTCCTCAATCTCTCTCTGGACCTGGGCCTCCCGCTGCTTCAGCAGCGAACTTTCCGGCGCTTCCACAAACTCATATTCCACATCAACCGGAATGCCGCACCGCTCATAAAACACTTTTTCCAGAATTCGTTTCAGATCACCTGTTTTTTCCCGGAAAACTTCATTGTTTTCCACCGTAAGCCTCATAAGCTTTTCCTGGGGAAACCTGCACTGAGCCCTCCTTAGGATATTATATTCTACAATGCTGTAGCCTTTCAGTTCATAGAGCAGGCTTTCCCTGTAAACCTGAAAAAGCTTCTGTGGATTATACTGGCCTGAAAGGCTGTATTTTTCCATAATCTTTATGGTAAGCCTTTTCCCTGGAAACAACTGTTCCCGGATGTCGCTTTCCAAGGCATGAATATTTCTTTTGTCAATCAGCCTTGGGCTGTTAATATAAATGCGGAGGCTGCTTCTGTCCCTGGCAGCAGACACACGCTCAACACTGACCAGTTTTAAAAGCTCCTCCATTTCTGCTGTCATATGTAAATCAGGAAATACTTCCAGAAATGGTTTTTCCATTTTTTCACTCCTGCTTTTATATCAGCGCCATTAACAGAATTCCCGCCGCAGAGGCCAGTTTTTTTTCATGAATCTCGTTCATAAGTACGTTTCGGAAATTTTCCGTATGCTCCAGAATTCTGCTGATCGTGCTGATTATGTAGATGTATTCCTCATGATCCAGACTTCCTCTTTTTGCAAAAGCTGCCATGGCAATGGTCTGAAACAGCGCAAACTCAATGGCAATGTAGCTGAACTTTTCTTTTGATTTCTCATAGTCAGGAACTGAGAGCGTATCTGCAAAAATACGGTATACCCAGTAATTGGTATAGAAATCAGGATACGTATCCAGGCATGCCTTTTTAAACTCCTGTACGTCTGACATATACTGTCCGATGTCATGTTCTTCAAAATACGCCATAGCCTGTCGGACTAACCGGAATAAGCGCACATATCGTTGATTGTAGCTGTCTGCTATTTTAAGAAGCTGCTCTGCAAACCGGTACTGGCTGCTTCCGTTGACAACCTGGGTCAGCTGCGTCTCTACATTTCTAAGGACGCTTTCCCCGGCATAAAAGCTGACCTCTTTTTCAAGCTTCCCGGAGTCAAGCTGATTCTCCTGATACATGCGGATACCTTCTTCTAAAATCGTATATGCAGTAAATAAGCGGGTATTCAGCGTAATCTGGGGCATATCCTGAATAATGCCTATAATAAATGCCCGCACATCGCATTCAAACAGATACAGCTGGGTATAAGGATACTCCGGCGCCGGACTCTGATCGTGACATGCATCAAATTCAATGGTATGTTTCTCCATTAACTTCATAATAACTTCCGGGCAGGATATTTGCAAATGCCTTTCTATGGTATCTCCATATGAGGCATATGCCCGGGGATATATAGTGCAGACGCTGCTTAAATATTCCGGCCCCAGTTTCATCACTACATTGCACAAATTATTATCTGCCAGCATGGGACACCTTTCATGATCCAACCTGACGGAAACAATCTCCCCGTTATCTTTAAGCCATTCTTTGGCAGGAATTCCCAGCTGCTCTTCTTTCTCAGCCATTTTTTTATATGTGTTCTTATCAATAAAAACTTCCCAGCCCACGCAGCAGGTATTGGGGCAGGCATCGGCAATGCATTTAAATTCCCGGTATATGTCCACATCCAGATAATTCATCCCAAACCATCTCCTTTTTTCATTCCCTTTTCAGCTGAAAAGCTTAGCTTCGCAGCTTAAGCAATTCTTCCCGAAGAGCCGGCAGAAGTTCCTTCTCCGGCAGTTTCTTAACCACCTCTCCCTTCCGGATAAGCAGTCCTTCCCTAATGCCTCCGGCAATTCCCAGATCCGCCTCCCTGGCTTCCCCAGGCCCGTTGACCACACATCCCATAACTGCCACCTTCACATCCAGATCGTCAAATTCTGCTGCCATTGTCTCTACTTTTCCCGCCAGGCCAATCAAATCGATCTGGGTTCTTCCGCAGGTGGGACAAGATACCACAGTTACGCCGCCTTTTCTTAAGCCCAGGGTCTTGAGGATCAGCTTTGCCGATTTCACTTCTTCCACCGGGGCTCCTGTAAGGGAAACCCTTATGGTATCCCCGATTCCCTGATGAAGAATAAGGCCAAGCCCAACGGCGGACTTAATATTTCCTGCAGTCAGTGTTCCAGCCTCAGTGATCCCCACATGAAGTGGATACTTTGTTTTTCTGGCAATCTGTTCATGGGCGCACACACACATAAGAACGTCTGAGGATTTAATACTGATAACCAGGTTATCATAGCCCATGTCCTCAATCATGCGCACCTTATCCAGGGCGCTTTCCACAATTCCCTCTGCCGTGACGCCGCCGTATTTCTCAATCAAATTCTTCTCTAATGAGCCGCTGTTAACCCCTACCCGAATAGGAACTGACAATTCCTTTGCCTTTTCCACCACTGCCTTAACTCTGTCCGCAGACCCGATGTTACCAGGATTGATCCGGATTTTATCCGCCCCGTGCTCCATGGCCATAATGGCCAGCCGGTAATCAAAATGGATATCGGCCACCAAAGGAATATGGATATGTTTTTTTATTTTCCCCAGGCTTTCTGCTGCCTCGGCAGAAGGCACTGCAACCCGGATAATGTCGCATCCAGCCTGCTCCAGTTCCAGAATCTGGGCTATTGTGGCCTCTGCATCTTCTGTTTTTGTGTTGCACATGGACTGAATCAAAACCGGATTGCCGCCGCCTATGACCCGGCTGCCGATCCGCACAGTCTTAGTTTCATTTCTGTTCATCTTTATCTCCCTGTCCGCTCCGATTATTTAAAAAACAGCATGGCAATATCATTAAACAGCACAAACACCATAAGGCCCATTAAAAGAGCCATGCCAGCCATATGAACCATTCCTTCTTTTTCCTTGTCAACCGGTTTGCCCCGCAGCGCCTCCACAAGAAGAAACACCAGGCGCCCTCCGTCCAGAGCCGGAATCGGAAGCAGGTTCATGACCCCCAGGTTGGCGCTCAGCATGACGCAAAGATTGGCTAAGGTTAACAGTACTGTTTCCAGCCCATACTGTTTCGTCTCCTCCACAGTTTCGTCAATCATGCTTACCAGACGCACAGGCCCTGCCATATCCTGGGCTCCCACTTGTCCCCGGAACATCATGCCGATGCTTTTCACCACTGTTTTCATCCAGTAGATTACCTCGTATGCCCCGTACTTTATGGTTTCGCCCAGCCCGCCTGTGGCCTGCCTGTATCCCCTTGTCTGAATTCCCAGCATATAGCCGCCATGTTCTTTGGAATATTTAGGAGTCAGCAAAACTGTCTGCACCTGGACGGTTTTGTCGTCCAGGGTTCTTTTGTATTCTACATTTACCGGTTCTGAAGGGTGGAGATACATATACATGGTCACATCCCGGTATACGGTCACCCGCTCCCGGTTCAGTTTCGTGATCACGTCTCCTGCCTGCATCCCCTGCTCCTGGGCAGGAAAGCCGTCTAAAACCCCTGTAAGTTCCGCCGGATCATATCCAGCCACATGGATAATCACCAAAGCTAATACAAAAGCCAAAATGAAATTGAACACAGGGCCGGCTGCAATGACTGCAATTCTGGACCATACCGGCTTATTATGGAATGCCTTTGGATTGGCATTATCCTCATCCTCTCCCAGCATCATGCAGGAACCGCCAAAAGGCAGCGCTTTTATAGAATATCTGGTCTCACCTCTTACAAAACTGCACAGCCGCGGTCCCATTCCCATGGAAAACTCCACCACGCCGATGCCGCATTTCTTTGCCACAATGAAGTGTCCGAACTCATGAATCAGAATGATGATTCCAAACACAAGAATTGCCACAACCATGCTCATACTTTTATTCCCTGCTTTCTAAAAATTAATGTCAACGTTTTGTGTCGGCCCTGCCAGTTTACATATGGCAGTTTTGGCCCTGCTGTCATGACAGTAAATCGTAAGTCCATGCTTCTGCTTCCAGAATCTCCTCCACAGTTGGAGCATCCTTTGTCCTATGCTCATCCATGGCCCGCTCAATCATATCCGTTATATCCAGATACGAAATACGCCGGTTCAAAAACTCCCTGACTGCAAATTCATTTGCCGCATTAAATACAGTGGGAAGGCTTCCGCCCCGTTTTCCTGCCTTATAGGCAAGGGAAAGTCCCCTGAAGGTATCAAAATCTGGTTTTTCAAAGGAAATCTGGTTCAAAGCCCAAAAATCCAGTCTGTCTCCCGGAAGAAATCTCCTCTGGGGATGGTAAAGGGCATATTGAATTGGCAGCTTCATGTCCGGCGTTCCAAGCTGTGCCATGACGGCTCCGTCTTCAAACTCCACCATGGAATGGATAATGCTTTTAGGCTGAATCACCACCTGAACCTGATCCATCTCTACTCCAAACAACCATTTAGCCTCCATGACTTCCAGCCCTTTATTTACCATGGTAGAAGAATCAATGGTAATCTTCTGTCCCATTGACCAGTTAGGATGCTTAAGTGCATCTTCCACCTGGACGCTTTCCAGTTCCTTTCTGGTCCGGCCCCGAAAGGGCCCGCCGGAAGCCGTAAGGAGAATCTTATGGATTTTGTTTTTATGCTCTCCGTTCAGGCACTGAAATATAGCACTGTGTTCACTGTCCACCGGCAGAATCCTGACGCCTTTTTCCCTGGCAAGAGGCATAATAATATGCCCTGCCGTTACCAGTGTCTCCTTATTGGCTAAGGCAATGTCTTTTCCTGCCTCAATGGCGGCGATAGTAGGACGTATGCCGATCATGCCTACAACAGCTGTAACCGTGATCTCTGCCTTTGTCCCGGCGGCTGCCTCCAAAAGCCCATCCATTCCCCATACTATCTTTACTGGCATATCCGCCACTTTCGTTTTCAGTTCTTTTGCCTTCTCCTCATCCCAGACGCATGCCAGCTCAGGAAGGAACTCCCGGATCTGTTTCTCCAAAAGGGATATGTTCCGTCCTGCTGCCAGAGCCGTTACCTGAATATCCCTGTTATTTCTCACTACGTCCAATGTCTGAGTCCCTATGGAGCCTGTGGAACCCAGAATCGATATGTTCTTCATTCTATTCTTCTCTCCTTAATGCCATCTTCCATGCTCTGTGGCAGTCTGCTTTCTGACAGGCGTATGCAGGGAATGTATGGAATTCTACCTTACCAGTGTAATCACCAAATAAATAGCCGGGGCTGTGAAAATCATGCTGTCAAACCGATCCAGAATTCCCCCGTGCCCGGGAATCAGATGGCCGTAATCTTTTACCTGGTGATTCCTCTTAATGGCTGACGCCGCCAGATCTCCGATCTGAGAAATCAGCGCCGCCACTGCACAGGCCAGTGCACAGGCCATGCAGGGATTGCTCAGATCCAGCATCCTGTGCTCCAGCAGCATACCATAGACATACCCCAGAGCCGCAGACCCTGCCACGCCGCCGATTGCCCCCTCAATGGTCTTTTTAGGGCTTAAGATCGGCGTCATCTTATGTTTCCCAAACAATTTTCCCGCACAGTAGGCGCAGGTATCGCATCCCCAGGAACTGAAAAATATAAGCCACACCAGATAAAGCCCTCCTGGCATCTGCCGCACCTGATACAGGTAAGACAGCATAACTGCCACATAAAAGACGCCGAAAAAAGCAGCCGTCACTTCCTCTGTCTTGTACTTTGGAAATGTAAATACATAAAAGCTCATAAGGCACATCAAAACCGCAATAGCCATAAGCGTCACATATTCATGGCCGTCAAACCAAATCAGGCCATAGTATGCGGCGCAAGCCAGATATCCGATGGCGGAAAGAGGCGTTTTCTCAATTTTTAATACCCGATATAGTTCAAACAGCCCCACCATGGAAATGGCGCCGTTTACCGCAAACAGTATGCTTCCGCCGGCTCCCACAATCAGGAGCGCCAGAACCACCAGAATAATTCCGCTGATCAGCCGGGTCGTAAACATTTGACCACCCCCATCTTTAAATCCTGCCGCCAAATCTGCGCTCTCTCTTATTATACGCAATAATGGCTTTTTCTAATTCTTCCTTATTAAAATCCGGCCACAGACAATCTGTAACATAGAGCTCCGAATAAGCCAGCTGCCACAAAAGATAATTGGACAGCCGCATCTCGCCGCTGGTCCGTATCATCAGATCCGGGTCCGGAATCCCCGCCGTATCCAGATAGGATGCAAATTCCGCCTCGTCGATAGAATCCGCCGTTTTGCCTGACTGCTGGTAATCTTTTGTCAGCCTTCTTGCTGCCCGGACAATCTCATCCCTGCCGCCGTAATTAATCGCTATGACAAAAGTCATGCCTGTATTATCCCTGGTGCCTTCCACCAGATTATCAATGCCTTTAATAATGTCCGGCGCAAACCGCACCTTGTCGCCGATCATCTTCACCCGGACATTGTTGGCTGACGCAATCTTTAAGAGGCGTACCATATAAAAGCGGAACAGCTGCATCAAAGCTCCCACTTCCTCCTCGGATCGCTTCCAGTTCTCCGTGGAAAACCCGTACACCGTAAAGTATTCAAGGCCTGTATCGGAAGCCGCCCGAACCATCCTTTCCAGAGTTTCGCACCCTGCCTTGTGGCCCATGGCCCTGGGAACTCCGTGCTGTTTGGCCCATCGGCCGTTGCCGTCCAGAATTACGGCTACGTGTTTCGGTATTATCATATTATCTAAATTCATAAAGTTCTCCCTGTTTCTTTACAAGGTAGAGCGCTGTTGCGCTCGCTGGTCGCCGATTCCTCCGGAATCCACGACAAATTACAAGGTAGAGCGCTGTTGCGCTCGCTGGCCGCTGGTTCCTCCGGAATCTGCGGCAAATACACAAAGGGCAGGTATTAGTTCCCGCCCCCTGTATTTGCTTCCCTTTCTTTCCCCTTGCAGCATGCTCTTTCTGTTCTGTATCTGATAAAGCAGCTTTTCCCTCAATTTCTTCATATCCGGCATAGGGATATCTGTCCGACGTTCCTTTCGTCTCTGCCGCTTTGTATCAAAAACAGGGGAGTGTATCCGGCCATATGCGGATTCTCCTTCGCTTACCGGCATGCTGCTGTATTCATAAGTTTACGGATTTTCCTGAATCCGCAGCAAATTACACGGTAAGGATTTCCTTGGTTTTCGTCTCGACAGCCTTGTCTACCTTCTCGATCATTTTGTCGATCATCTTCTGAATCTTGTCTCCTGCCAGCTCCAAATCGTCCTCAGACATCTCCCCGGATTTTTCCATCTTTTTGAAGGTGTCATTAGCATCCCGGCGGATGTTCCGCATAGCTACCTTGGCTCCTTCCCCTTTCTTTTTCACGTCCTTGGCCAGCTGCTTTCTGCGCTCTTCCGTAAGCTCCGGAAATACCAGGCGGATCACAGTGCCGTCATTAGTAGGGTTGATTCCCAAGTCAGAGGTAAGTATAGCCTTCTCAATAACCTTCAGAAGGTTCTTTTCCCATGGCTGGATCACGATCATACGCGCCTCTGGCACCGAGATGTTGCCTACCTGCTGAAGGGGCGTAGGCGTACCGTAATAATCCACTTTAATTCTGTCCAGCACATGAGGATTGGCTCTTCCTGCACGGATGGTTCCATACTCGCTCTGAAGGACTTCCAGAGTCTTGTTCATTTTTTCCTCATAAGTCTTTAATAATTCCTGCATGATCTCCTCCTGATTATACGGTCACTATGGTACCGTTTATTTTCCCCTGCATAGCACCGGCAATGCTGTCAGGCTCATTTAAATCAAATACTGCCATACTGATCTTGTGCTCCATGCACATAATAGACGCCGTCAGATCCACCACTGCCAGCTTCTTTTCTATCACTTCCTCAATGGTGATGGTGTCATATTTTTTCGCATCAGCATTCACCGCCGGGTCACTGTCATAGACCCCGTCAATGGACTTGGCCAGAAGTATTACGTCCGCATCCATCTCCACTGCCCTAAGGGCAATGCCTGTATCCGTAGAAAAATAGGGATGTCCTGTTCCTCCGGCAAAAAACACCACTTTTCCCTGGCTGAAAAACTCATTGGCCAGATCCTTGGAAAAGAGCTTCGTCATAGTTCCGCAGGCAAAAGGCGTCAGAATCTCTGTCTTCATCCCGGCTCCCCTAAACATCTCCGAAACATAGATGCAGTTCATCACAGTAGCCAGCATGCCGATCTGATCCGCCTTGGTGCGGTCCATATCATTGCTTGTACGTCCTCTCCAGAAGTTTCCTCCGCCGATGACGATCCCCACTTCCACTCCCGCATCTGCCGATAATTTTACCTGCCTGGCCACTTCTTTCACTGTAGCCTCATCAAATCCCGTCTTTTTCGGGCCAGCCAGGGCCTCTCCGCTTAATTTTAACAACACGCGCTTCCATCTCATGGTTTAAGTCTCCTTTATTTAACCTTTCCCCATTATGCTGTGCCAACAGCCGGCAAATGCGCCTCGTTTATTCTGTTATGATTTTTGCCGCCTGGCTGCACCTGCGTTATGCATCAACGCACTTCTTTGATTATAACATAGATTAAGAAGCTTGGAAAGAAGTTCTTTTTAAAACCAATGTCTGCAAAAAACCGGCTTTTGCAGACATATTTCCCGTCTGCAAAAGCCGGTCTTGCCAGATCCTATTTAAAAACGCCGTCTTGGCCGGGGCCATTCCCGGCTTACTGCTTATTTTATATATGTTCAGCCATTCCCAGCCCTGACGGCCTCCTCATGGGCTTTCTGAATATCTGGGAAATGGGAAAGCATATAATTCACGTCTTTCCCTGACTTTTTCTCTTTAAAAGTCCTTTCGCAGTAATTATTGGTAATAGCAACCACGGTTCCTGACAGCGTAAGAACCCCGATAAGATTGGGAATGGCCATAAGCCCGTTAAAAGTATCCGACAAATCAATAACTAGATCCGCACTGATGGTGGAACCGATAAACACAACTGCCAGAAAAATTACTTTATAAACCACCGTAGCCTTTGTGCCGAACAAATACTCCCAAGCCTTTGTTCCGTAATAGCTCCACCCAAGCACCGTAGAAAATGCAAACAGCGTAACCGCAACGGCAATAAAGATCCCGCCAAACGTACCGAATGCCGCCGTAAACGCTTCTGCTGCCAGTCCCAGCTTAGTAGCCCCGCTTAAGGAAGCCCCTGTCTCCAGATCCACAATCCCGGAAGTCAGGATCAGCAGCGCTGTCAGGGTGCAGACAATAATGGTATCAAAGAATACTTCAAAAATCCCCCACAATCCCTGGGTAACCGGCTCCTTCACGTTAGATGCAGAATGAACCATAACAGAAGAGCCAAGTCCCGCTTCATTTGAAAATACGCCTCTCTTAAATCCCCATGTAACAGCCTGCCTGATCACGGCTCCGCCGATGCCTCCTGCGGCTGCTTTCATACTGAATGCGCCTTTAAAAATCGCTTCGAATGCGGGAACCACCATCCCTGCGTTCCGCAGGATAATGGCCAGTGATCCGACAATGTAAAACACTGCCATAAACGGAACAATCCGCTCATTGGCACTTGCAATCCTGCTGATGCCCCCGATAATAACCAAGGCTGCCACTGCTGCAATAACCGCACCGATAATCAGACTGTCCCCAATGTCGCTGCCAGTAAAACGCACCACATTAAGAACACTTTCCTTAATTGATGCCACCTGTCCCATATTGCCGATTCCAAAAGAGGCGAATACGGCAAAAAACGAAAACAAAACCGCCAAAGCCTTTCCGATTTTCTCACACCCTTTTTTGGAACCAAGTCCATCCCGAAGGTAATACATGGCACCTCCGCACCACTCCCCCCGTTCATTTTTCCGCCGGAAATAGATGCCCAGCACATTTTCCGAGTAATTGGTCATCATGCCCACAATAGCTGCCACCCACATCCAAAACACTGCTCCCGGGCCGCCCATCGTAATAGCGTAAGCAATGCCGGAAATATTTCCTGTGCCGATAGTGGCTGACAGCGCAGTGCACAATGCCTGAAACTGGGAGATTGAGTGAGCATCCTCCGTTTTTAAAATGTCCTTCTTCTTAAACAGGCTTCCCACTGTCTCTTTCATGGAATGCCCGAAATGGGTAAACTGGAAAAATTTCGTCAGCACCGTCATGAGAATCCCGGTTCCAATCAGCAGCGTAAGAGCCGGGACACCCCATACGATGTTGTTTACCGCACTGTTAACCTGTGTCACTTTCTCAATCATAATCTTATTCTCCTTCCGTCCTTTTGCCTGAGAGATTCAGTCGAAACTGTTGCACCTTCGGCCCCCTGTCCTCCAGGGCTTCTCCGGAATGCCGTCCATTGACAGTCTTAGGCCGGGCTGCTGCACCGGGACCACCTGAGAGTGTTACTCCTTCGGATGACTGAAACAGTCTGTTTCCTGCCAACTTCTTACAGCATTATTTCACACGGGTAACATTTTAACGCAGTGAATTATATCTGTCAATCTATTTTTCTGGCGCCGCATTAAACTATATTAAACTGGGCTTTTGTTTTCCTTATCCCCCTCCTGTCCCATGACCTTTTTCCATTCCTCATTTTCTTTTGTCACGTACTCGCTGACCTGCTCCATCAGCCCTTTAATCAGTGGACACTGATATTCTCCATAAGCGCCTGGTTTACATTGGCATCCGCAGGCTGTCTCTTTCCCTGCGTTTTTCGCCTGGCATTCTTTCATTTTAATCACATACTGAGACAGGCTCTCTTTCAGCACTTCCGCAGACTTTCTGTAACGCATCCAATTTTCTTTGTTGCGTCCCAGATTATTGATTCCCAGGGCGCAGCTGGCGATGGCGGCCAAAACCGTCGTTATCAGCTGCGTATCAAGTGAAACTGCCATAGTTTCTGTAACATTTCCTGCTGCATTGGCAATCAAAATCAGAAGGTTTGCCGCCATGGCGGTAATACTTAATACATAGTATACGTGTTTATAGTAGATCGCCTTGTCAATATACCACAAAATCAGGTTGCTTAAACGGAATCTAAGAGCATCCTCCTCAACCATGTCCAACATATAAATGACAAATTCCCGTTCCCGCTGCGGAATTACATTCCGCCTTTCATACTGTTCCCATTTCCCCTTTTTCATGCTTTCCATGCCTCCTACTATGAAATCTGCAGCGCCAGGCCGTACCCCTGTCTCTTTTCCCAGTTGCCGTCTGTCAGTTTCAGACTATAGGGCTGACACCGCATATGGGAAATATTTCCGCTCATGTCTATCTGGTATGATAAATAGTTTACGGTCAGTCTTGGCTCCAAAGGCGTAATGCCTTTCTCGCTGAACAATCCCGCTGACAATATGTGAACTGGTTTTCCTTCTCCATAATCATGAGAAACCATGGAGAATGATGAGGACACATGGGAATGTCCCACCATCAAAAGATTTACATGGTTTTCAAAACATTTTTTCAAAACCAGTCCCTGATTCTTAACCGGCGGTATCCATCCTATGTGATCCCCTCTATTATAATGGTCAAAATAATAGGGAGGTTCAAATACATTGTGATGGAATGTGCCTATGACAAGATAATTCGGATAGTTTTCTTTTACCTTTTTTAACTTTTTTTCAGCCTGGCGCAGCTGTTCTGCCGTAATTTCCCCATAATCATAGCCGAACTTTTCATCTTCCATGCATGTAGCTGAATTTAAGCCGCATACAATGGTACGCAGATTGGGAAATACGCTGACTGTGTTAAGATAGTCTCCATAATTATCCACATCAGGATAGTGATAAGACTCTCCTTCATCAAAGCCGTCACCGTACTCTTCCTCCATGGCTCTGCGGAAATGCACAAAGTTTGAAAAAGCCTTTTTTACAGGAGTATTCCGTACAATATCATGGTTTCCAGGCACATATACGCTTCTTCTGATGCCAAGGTCTCTGCATAAGCCGCAGAGAAGTTGCTGGGCTCTTTCAAATTCTTCTCTCTTTCCCCGGTCCGAAATATCCCCGCTGAATATCAGAAGATCTGCCTTCTCTTCAAAGGCTTTGGCAAATCCTGAAAGAATCTGCCCGCTTCTGTCATCTTGGCTCATATGCATATCCGAAAAATGCAGGATTCCCACATTTCTGGCTGTTACGGTTCGGATCAATTCCCGGCACCAATTCTCATGATTTCCAGTTTCATAAAATCCGACGATCTTTCCCTCATCCTTGTATTCCTGCAGCTTGTCACGATATAGCAAATCATAAATTTTTCCTGATAATACAAATATTTTGGTATGAGGCGAATGTTTTCTGATCATATTGATGGCATTGACTCCATTGAGAGTCTCTTTATCCAAAAGTTCTATATCTAAAAGCAGGATATCGTATACGCTGCTTTCGTCCTTTGATTTTATGATCTCTGTAATTATTTCGTGGCAATATGCCACATTTTTAATTTCCGGCTCTGGCAATGTCTCTCTCTCAAAAACTTTCAGAATGCTCTTTCTGCACGATTCGAACACATCCCGGTTATCCTCTGCATGAAGTATATTCAGTCGTTTCGATGCTAATCTTGACATACACTTTCCTCCTTATGGTAAAATGCAGCAGCAGGTTTCTTTACATCAACTATCAGTGGGCCGGAGCCCCTCCTTATGTTCGGAATAAATAGTCTTTTCCTTCTTCAGCCGTCAGCCGGCAGACAGTTCCTCCGTAATAAAACCGCTCTATTATCTGGGACTCATCCAGTATTTTTGAAAATAATCTGCAGATAATCTTCTCTTTATCTATATGTTCCAATATCCCGCCTTCCACGGGCGCGTCCACAGCATAGACCATCGTATTGCTATCTGCGGCCAGCTTATGGATTAAAGACAAAAACCGCTCATCCCACTCCTGCAGAAATACATCCCCATTATAATATCTTTGAAACAGCACATAGTATGACAGATTGTCAATAACCACATATCTGTAATCCGTATACGGAAAGGCGGCAATCTCCCCGGCAGACATATTAAATAATTCTATACACCTCCAAAATCCCGGACGCCGCTTCTGATGCCTGGCTATTACTTCTTCATATATGCTTAAGTTTGGCAAAGTAGCAACATACAGCGTGCTGCCCTCTTTTTTCTTTATCTGCTCCTCAGCAAATACAGACTTTCCTGACTTTCGTTCTCCCAAAATACATCTGAGCATACTTACTCCTTATAAAGGCATTATGAATTATAATAACTGTAATAGTCCACCTTTCCCTTTATTTTCAGCTCTGGAAGAATCAAAGGCCTGCTTCCTGAGTTGGGAAGGACCCGTATTTCCCGTCCACACAGGCAGTATATTTCTCCCGTATGCCCATTAACCGTAATGTCCCTTAGAATATACCCGTTTGTCTCATCAAGCCTGACGATTTTCCATATCTTATCATTGTTCTTTAAAAACAGATCCTCCATCAGCTTTATCTTAAATAAAGCTCCCTCCTCCATACAGACCAGCACTTCCTTATATTTGTCCCGCACAAATGCATCCAGTTTCATCTCCTGATTTACTGCCCGGGCAATTGCCTTCAGCTGGTTCTTTTCTTTCTGTGAAAAAAAATCATACGGATAATAAAAATACATTCTTTTTATTTTATTTTTCAAAACCCAGGTTTTGAACATCATCTCCAAAAACCGCGAGTCTCCCTCACCGAAGTCGTTATTTTCAAAAAATACCTGACCGTCTCTGTCATAGCAGATAAAAGATTTTCTCACTTCATCCAATGCCAAAATAATATCCTCAGAACCGTCTTTTCTGTCATCCGGAGCCATATTTATGCATACCACCTTGTCGATTGTCTGTTCCTCATTGGTCTTAAAATCAAAGTATCGCTCCAGCAGATCAAAATTCATATATCTTCCATCTTCTAAAGGCCCCAGCAAGCATCGGTATATCATTCCTGCCTCATTGTGTTCCCACACTGTCAGGTAAAAGTCTTCCTTTAATCTTAATTCTTTCTTTGTAAACCGAAATGACCTCTTATGATACAATTGCTGCTTTTTGGAAAGGAAAAAAACATCCATAACAAGATTCTTCCTGTCAATGCAGAATATCTTTTTATCATAAATCTCTACCTGCTGATACTGCCTTTGACCGTGAATATCCATCTCTTCCATGGTTCTGGTATCCAGATCCATGCGCATAAATCTCTGTTTACTTTCAGAAAAAAGCAGTAATGAGCCGTGATCATCTTTCTCGCCGCCCTGAAAAAAAATTCTGTCAAAATCCGAAAAATCTCCTTTTATATCCATAGCCCTAAACTGGGATCTGCTGTTTCCTCTTTCTTTATCATTCATATGTTTTATCTTCCTCTAATCTTCAATGTAACTAAATCAATAGGCAGTCCAATACTGATTCCCGTTTTATTGTCATCATGCAAAACTTGTATCTGTCCCCCCATAAGATCTTCAAACAAAAGCTTCATGGAATAAAAACCGTATTTGCTTCCTTCCTTTTTAGTAGATTTTCTGTGTTCCAATCCTTCCCTTATGGAAATCTCTGCTTTCTTTGCTGCCATTTTATCCTATATGTTTTATTTTGCCGCAGACAAAATTTTGAATTTAAGCGGTATCTATTCGCTTATCCCTAAGGCGGAATAAAGAGGTGAAAGACATGACTAGCAATTATTTAAAACTGCAATTTTATTCGCTGCCCCGTAATCAGGCTTTTGCGCGCGATGCCGTCGCGGCGTTCTGCCTCGAACTCAATCCTTCGCTTGCCGCGCTTTCCGACGTAAAAACCGCCGTTTCGGAAGCTGTAACAAACTGCACCGTACACGCGTACAGGGGCAATTTGGGGCTTGTCACAATCGAATGTGAAATCGAGGGCAAAGAACTACATATAAAGGTAAGCGACACGGGCAAGGGCATACCCGACGTAAGCAAAGCGGTACAGCCCTTTTTCACGACGCTTCCTTCCGACGAACGCTCCGGTATGGGCTTTACCATAATGCAGACCTTCATGGATGAATTTTCGGTCAATTCTATTCA
>CATLBO010000032.1 GCA_949879025.1 uncultured Hungatella sp.
ATTAAAGTATGCTATTTTTATGGAATAACAGAATAATTTGGGGTTTTTCCTTGAAATCACATATAAAAACAGCAAAAATGAAGCTGCCGCTTCACAAATTTTCATTCGTTAAAGCGACAGCCCCTTGTCATAATCTGAACAAGTTTATTTTTCCAGCCAGTGAATGATGCCATTCTCCCCATCTGGGAAGGCCTTTACAGCAGTCTATTACATCCCCCCTGGCCCTGGAGAACTTTCTCCGTTTTCCGGATTTCCCTCCGTCTGGTTTCCTTGGGCCGGATTTCCTTCTGTCTGGTTTTCCTCCGGAATCACTGCACTGAGTCCGCCGCTTTCATCTGCCCGATACGTTACATCACCAACAGTAAGTTCCGTATTTACTGCCATTCGGCCATCCTCTGGGTTCAGGTAATATTTCACCCCGTTTACATCTGTCAGCCCTGTAGCCATGGTGCCGTCTCCGTTTAAGTAATACCAGGCATTGTCAACCAGCTGCCACCCTGTGGTCATGCGGCCCTCAGAATCAAAATAATATCTTGCCCCGTCCGCATCGGCCCAGCCTGCAGTCCGGACTCCGTCTGTCCCCAGATAATATCTCTGACCATTGTCGCTGAGCCATCCTGTCTGCATCACGCCGTTTTGGTCACAGTAATACCACTTTTCATTATCATTTACCCAGCCTTTTGACAATACGCCGCTTCCGTCCAAATAATACCACTTTTCATCTGTCCGCAGCCAGCCCACAGCCATCTTTCCGGAATCTTTTAAGAAGTATGTCCTTCCTCCGTCTTCCAGCCATCCTGTCTTTATGGCTCCGTCTGTCCTGTCACCGAAATACCATGCGCCGCTGTCACTGATCCATCCTTTCGCCGCAGCTCCATTGCTGCCCAGATAATACCAGGCTCCGTTATCTGACTTCCAGCCATACTGCATCTTTCCAGAAGTTTCGTCCAAATAATATCTCTCGCCGCCCAGCATCTGCCAGTTCTTTAATGCCAGGCCATCCCCGTCCATATAGTACCAGCCGTCGCCGTCATTGATCCAGCTGTCTTTCTTCAGAACATAATCGGAATAATAATATGTCTTATCCCCAATGGTTCTCCACGTATTAGCCGGAATCACATCCGAAAAGTCCCGGAACTGGAAATCAATATCCACATTGCCGCTGATGCCGTTTACAGAGCCTGTGCTGGTAGCCTGCCACATAACAGGAGAGCCATAGGAAGGCTTCACTGAATATCTGGCTACCCATACCGGATAATTCATCAGAGACATATCCAGAACATTGTTCAGCCAATATTCATTGGCATAAATAATGGGGTAATACCCGGCCTGAGAAATTCTTCCGCAGAATGCATTGGCAATCTGAGCCAGCTGTTCCTTTGACATATTCTTCTGGACATCATCTTCCATGTCAAATGCCACCGGATATGATACCGGATAATCCTTAATCAGGTTCACTACAAAATCCGCTTCCTCCACTGCCATCTCCGGAGTTGTTGCCAGAGAATAGATATAGGCTCCCACCTGCACTCCGGCATTTGCCGCTCCCTGGATATTTTTATGAAAATATGGATCAACCTCTCCCTTTGACCGGGTCCCCAGCATTACAAAGGCCACATCATCGGCAGCCACCTGGCTCCAGTTTACCTCTCCCTGCCACCTGGACACATCGATTCCCCTGCGTATTACATTGGTAATGGCAGAACCGTCAGGCATCAGATACACGTTTCCTGATCGTTTCCATGCATTGGGATTCCCCTGAGATGAAGAGCCAGAAGACGGGCTTCCTGTCCCTGGGTTCCCAGGCCCTGTCTCATTGGCGCTTTGCGTGGAGTCACCTCCCTGGCCTGGTCCCACAGCCCAGGCCGGTTCTGCCGCAGCTTGCGTCATGACCGCAATCACCCCCGCCATTGCCACGCTCTGACAGCGTCTTACCAAATATGTTCTGTTTCTCATTAAGATCTCCTCTGTATTTTCTCTATGTTTGTATTTCTGTGTGTCTTTTTTAGTTTACCATAATTTATCCTGGTATTTTTTACTTTTTGCTTAACGTTTTCTGAATGACTCCTTTATGGCATCTTTGGCTTCCATAAAAACAGAAGCTGTCTGGCATAGTTCAGACAGCTTCTGCTCTTTATGTCACATTATATCTTACTTTTACATCAGAGACTTATACAGGCCAATAATTTCCTCCACAGATGTATCTCTGGGGTTGCCTGGACGGCATGCATCTGCAAATGCAGACTCTGCCAGGAATTGAATATCCTCTTCTTTCACAATCTCTTTCAGATCTGCCGGAATTCCAACGTCCCTGGACAGCTTCTTCACTGCATCTACAGCCGCCCTGCGGTACTCTTCCTGGCTCATCTCATCTGTATTCTCCACCCCCATGGCTTTGGCAATATATTTGTACTTGTCACCGGTATATGGCCCATTGTACTCCATAACCGTAGGCAGCAAAATGGCATTGGCCACGCCATGAGGAGTATCATACACTGCGCCAAGAGAATGAGCCATGGAGTGAACGATTCCCAGACCTACATTGGAAAAGCCCATGCCGGCCACGTACTGCCCCAGAGCCATGCCTTCTCTCCCCTCTGGGGTATTGGCCACAGCACCTCTTAAGGAACCGGAAATAATTTCAATAGCCTTTAAATGGAACATGTCTGTCATTTCCCAGGCCCCTTTGGTAATATATCCTTCAATGGCATGAGTCAAGGCATCCATGCCGGTGGCTGCCGTAAGTCCTTTAGGCATAGAAGACATCATATCTGGGTCAATAACAGCAATCACCGGAATATCATGAGTATCCACACATACGAATTTCCTCTTTTTTTCCGTGTCCGTGATGACATAATTAATGGTAACCTCTGCTGCCGTACCTGCTGTGGTAGGAACTGCAATAATGGGCACAGAGGGCTTTTTCGTAGGCGCTACGCCTTCCAGGCTTCTTACATCCTCAAATTCCGGGTTTGTAATAATAATTCCCACTGCCTTTGCCGTGTCCATGGAAGAACCGCCGCCAATGGCAATTATGTAATCCGCACCGGAGGCCTTAAACGCCGCCACTCCGGACTGCACATTCTCAATGGTAGGATTAGGTTTAATATCCGAATAAATCTCATATGCCATCCCTGCGCCATCCAGCACATCCGTCACTTTCTTTGTAACGCCGAACTTAATCAGATCCGGATCTGAACAGACGAATGCCTTTCCAAACCCTCTTGTCTTTACCTCAGCCGGAATCTCCTTGATTGCCCCTGCGCCATGATAAGATGTTTCATTTAAAACGATCCTGTTTGCCATAACCATGTCTCTCCTTTACATTGAAAACTTATCCAAATGTTATAGTATAATTTTAACTGTTTAAGATAAAAAAAGAAAGTGACAAACCCACTTATCTGTCACTTTCCTAAAGCTTTTATGTATTTTTCTACATCAGCCCCAGTTCCTGGAACACCTGCTCCAGTTTTGCCGGCATAGCCTCCATCAGCTTCCTGGCCATCCGCCCCGGCTCCTCCTCCATTCCGCCCAAAATCCACTTAGCCGTCATATAGACCGAGCCTTGACAGTACATTTCCAGAAGAAACCGAATATCCTCATTTGGCGCTTTCCCTGTCTTCTTCATGATCAAGTCCTGATAAAATCCAAGAATCAGCCGAAAATCATGTTCTTTCACAGAATTGTGATCCTCTGATCGGAAAGCCCCCATAAAAAACGCTCTCTCGTCACGGATAAACCGAAGCTTTTGAGTCAGGCTCTCTTCCACTGTATGGCTGACCCCAATCTCCTTAAAGCACGCAAGCACCAGCCTGTCAAAATACCAGTTAATCAGATCATACTTGTCCAGAAAGCAGCGGTAAAATGTCTGCCTCGCCAATCCTGCCCCTTCCACAATATCTTTTACCGTTATCTTGTCCACGGAAGTAGTCTTCATGCACTCTTTAACGGATTCTGCCAATTTGTACCTGGTCTTCTCCTGCTTTTCCATTTCTGCCCCGCCCTTACAAGTCCTCGCAAACCTGAAAAATATAAAATTTCAGATAATATGATTCGTCTGCTGCCCACAAAATCGGGTGATCCGCTGCCTGTGTACGGTACTCCACCTGTCTCAGACGTCTATGTACCCCGGCTGCTGCCTCCCGGATGGTCTTAGCGAACAGTTCCGGCTCCATAAAATGAGAGCAGGAACATGTGGCTAGATATCCTCCGTTCTTCACAAGCTTCATTCCCCGCAGGTTAATCTCCCTGTATCCCTTCACCGCATTCTTAACCGAATTTCGGGATTTCGTAAATGCCGGCGGATCTAAAATCACCACGTCAAACTGCTCTCCCTTTTGCTCCAGCTCCGGTAAAATTTCAAACACATCGCTGCAGACAAACTTTACTCTGTCTTCCATCCCGTTAAGCCTTGCATTCTCCCTGGCAGTTTCTATGCCCAGACAGGATGCATCCACGCCAAGGACTGACACTGCCCCATTAACTCCGGCATTTAAGGCAAAGGAGCCTGTATGCGTAAAGCAGTCCAGCACCTTTTTCCCCTTGCACAAACGCCCCACTGCCTGTCTGTTATATTTCTGATCCAAAAAGAACCCTGTCTTCTGCCCATCCTGCACATCTACCACATAGCGGACACCGTTCTCTGTAATCTCCACTCTGGTATCAAAAGGTTCTCCCACAAATCCCTTAAACCGCTCCATTCCCTCCTGAAGCCGGATCTTTGCGTCGCTTCTCTCATAAATTCCCCGAATCCTGATTCCGTCCTCTGCCAAGACTTTTTTCAGCTTGTCCAGGATCACCAGTTTCCACCTGTCAATCCCAAGAGCCAGGGACTCTACCACCAACACATCAGAAAATTTATCAATAACGATTCCTGGCAGAAAATCAGCCTCTCCGAAAATCACCCTGCAGCTGGAAGTATCCACAGTATCTTTCCGATAATTCCAGGCATTGCGGACACGCATTTCAATAAAATCCCCGTCAATGATTACTTCCTTTTTTCTGGTCATCATTCGAACCGTAATCTTTGACCTGGTATTAATAAATCCCTGTCCCAAAACATATCCGTCAAAATCCTCAACCCGGACCATGCCGCCCTGTTCATAGTCTCCCTGGATTCCGTGGATCTCATTATCATAAATCCAGGCGCCTCCTGCCTTAAGGCTTCGCCCTGCCCCTTTTTTTAAAATTACCGCAGCCATTTCCATCCGTCTCTGAGTCCTTTCCACTGCTTTTCCATTTCGCAGCCATTGAAAGATGCTGGCTGTTTGCTAAACATCTGCAAACAGTTCCTGGTTATCTTCTACATAATGGACCTTGGAAACGATCCAGTACCTGTCATACCTTCTAATACTTTCATTGTCAAAATTAAGCTGATACATACGAAATGTCACCGGAATCCCCTTAGGCTGCCACTGTTCCTCATATGTATACTGATAATTCATCCCAAGCCGTTTCATCAAAGCCCCGCTGTGAGGATTTCTCACATCATGAGTAGCCGTAATATAAGAATATCCGTCCTCCTTCACCTGCTGCACCACCGCAGTCGCTGCCTCCGTCATAATTCCCTTATGCCAGAATTCTTTCCTCAGCCCATATCCCAAATCATAGCTTTCATCTGTACTTACATGAACATACCCTACAGGCACATTATCGCTTTTCAGGCAGACCGCATACCGGTATCCCCGCATCTTTTTATATTCCTGGGCATAGTTCTCCTCAAATACAATCCTGGCTTCGTCCATGGTCTTAATGGGGAACCATGGCAGAAATGTATTTACCTCCGGATCCCCGTAGATATCCAGCAATGCTTCTATATCATTTTCCGTAAATTTTCTCAGTATCAGCCTCTCTGTCTCTAAAACTGGTGTATTATTTAATCTCATGTCATCTTCTCCGTCCGTTATTCTGTATTCATGCTGTCATCTGTTACACGTCTTTTCTAAATCAATCCTGCTGTTCTGCACCATTATTTCAGCGCCTCAATAGCCGCCTGAAGCTGATTATCCTCTTCTTTCTCCACCACTGCCTGGGTTCTCAGCTCCTCGTCAAGTTCCACTTCCACATCAGGAGTAAGCCCCACTCCATGAAGGTCAAATCCGCTGGGCGTATAGTAATGCGCCGTGGTCAGCTTAATTGCCGTTCCGTCACCAAGAGGAATTACGCTCTGCACAATCCCTTTTCCAAATGTCTGGGTACCTACCACTACCCCTGCATCATAATCCTGAATCGCTCCTGTAAAGACCTCTGAAGCACTGGCAGAATTGCCGTTGACCAAAACCGCCACGGGAACCTGGATTTCATGGCCATCTTCTTTCGGGAAGCTGCTGTTTTTATATCCATAATCGCTTTCGTACCGAAGTTTTCCTCCTTTGCAGAAATATCTGTCACCTTTGCCGTCTTTATCCGCAGTATATAAAAGCATTCCGTCCATCTTGTCCTCAGGAAGCACATAGGCAAGCATTTCCACCACGCCGTCAAGAACGCCGCCTGGATTATCCCTAAGATCAATAATCAGCTTCTCCATGCCCTGGCTCTCCAGATCCTCTGCTGCATCTGCAAACTGCTGGCTGGTAACCTCTCCGAACTCTGTCACCTGGATATAACCTATACTGTTGTCCAGCATCTCATGCTCCACAGTAGGGACTTCCACCTGGCGTCTCTCCACGTCCAATTCTACCTCTTCATTGGAATCGCCCCGAAGAACTGTAATTTTCACCCTGCTGCCTTCTTCCCCGCGGATATAATTGTTTACGATAATGCTTATATCCTGGCCGGACACCTCTTCCCCTGATACTTTGTAAAGAATGTCACCTGGAAGCATCCCTGCCTCAAAAGCGGGAGCGCCTTCAAATACTTTATAAATGCTTAAGATGCCTGTAGACGGATTCTGGGAAACCATGGCCCCAATCCCGCAGTATTCCCCTGAAGTGTCCTCCTGCAAGGCTGCATAGTCTTCCTCATTGTAATATACAGAATAGGGATCAGCCAAGCCGTACATAAGGCCGGTGTAAATACCGTCTTCCACTGCATCCATATCTTCCTCAAACAGAAAATGCTGGTCAATGATTTTCTGAATGTAACTCATCTTTGTATTGATTCCCCCAAAATCCAGTTCTCCCTCTTTGGGAACCTGCAGCCGCTCCTCCACAAGCTGAGTCTGGCTTGGATCATCCATCACTGCTTTTCCAATAAGAAAAATCCCTGCAGACACTCCCACGATCACAAGGCCTGAAAACGCCATTACCAGTGTTCCAACAAGAAACCCTTTCCAAAATTTATTTTTACTCTCCATAACCAGCTCACTCCTCTCGTCGCACTGCCCATGCCTTTCCTCTTATTCTGCAGCCCGACAATTCTGTGGATATCAAATATTATCAGCCTGGCAGCCGTATATAGAAATAAACACCACAGATCATATAAATTCAGTATTCCCAATAAAAACCGCATTATACATTCCCCTTCCAGGCAGGCTGTCTGGAAAGGGATGATCTTTCTTTTCTTTACACCTTTAAGTGTTTTCTTATGGTAAAGAAGCTTGCAAAAAATCCGATCCCCAGTCCCAAAAGCACTGCCACAACAGCCATATAAGGAAAAATATCCCCAAGAGGCAGAAACTGAAAAATCCTGGAAAGAATCTGAAACTTAGTGGTTAGATATCCCACTGAGCGCATGTACAGAAAGTACATTCCCACTAATGGAATCCCTGCGCCCATAAGGCCCATAATAATGCCCTCCACCACAAAAGGCGCCCGAATCATATAGTCAGTAGCCCCTATATACCGCATAATCTCATTTTCTCTTTTCCTAAAAGACGCCGCCACATTAATGGTATTGCTGATAAGGAATACGGAAACCGCCAAAAGCACGCCGATAATCACCAGGGACAAGATTCCGATAACCGCATTAAAGCTGCTGAGCCCTGCTGCTGCGCTGTTGGAATAATTAACTTCCCTGACTCCCTTAAGCTGCTGCAAGTAGGTTACAACCTGATCCTGCGTGGTAATATCATGAAGAAATACCTGATAAGACGCTGAGCCTGCCAGAGGGTTATCGTCAGCAAACCCCTCAGCCAGCTCCTCATGGCCGGAAAAGTAATCATTTTTCATGCTCTCCCACGCTTCCGCAGCCGACGTAAACTGTACCTCGCTGACCTCCTCTTTACGGCTTATCTCTGCTCCTATTTGCTTAATTTCAGTTTCTGTCAATGACTCATCAAAAAATACGGTAATGCCAATAGTTCCCTCCACATTGTCCACCACATGCTGAATATTGACCACAATGCTGAAGAACAAACAAAATAAAAAAATACACGCAGAAATCGTCGCCACCGACGCAAGGGAAAACCAGACATTCCTGCATATATTTTTTATTCCCTCTTTTACACAATACCAAAATGTACTAATCCTCATGAATGAATCCGCCTTCCTCATCACTTATGATGCATCCTCTGTCCATGGTTATAACCCGTTTCTGCATCATATTCACAATCTCATTACTGTGGGTTACCACAATCACCGTGGTACCCTTTTGGTTGATCAGATCCAGCAGTTTCATAATTTCAATGGCATTATGGTGATCCAGGTTTCCTGTAGGCTCATCTGCCAAAAGCACCTCCGGACGGTTAATCAGTGCCCGGGCAATGGCAACTCTCTGCTGTTCTCCTCCAGACAGCTGCTGAGGATAATACTTGTACTTGGCTGACAGCCCCACCAGCTGGAGCATATTGGGAACACGTTCCTTCATCTTTCTGGTAGACGCTCCAATGACTCTTTGAGCGAAGGCAACGTTCTCATATACATTCCTGTCCTTTAACAGGCGGAAGTCCTGGAACACCACTCCCAGCTTTCTGCGGTATTTCGGCACGTACCGTCTGGGCATTTTACCCAGGTTCATGTCATTTACCACAATCTTTCCGGAAGTAGGTTCCACCTCCTTTAACAGCATCTTCAACAACGTCGATTTTCCTGACCCGCTTCTTCCAATAATGAATACGAACTCTCCATCCTCAATCGTAATCGTGATGTTTCTGAGAGCCTTATTTCCGGTATCATACGTCTTGCATACATTTGTAATCTCAATCATGTGTTCTTTAGTCCTTTTTATTTCCGTTTCTCTAAAAATCCGAATTTTCCATGTACTTCATGTACTTAACCACCATAAGGGCAATTTTAAAGGTAATGGCGTCCTCAAAAATACGAAGATCCAACCCAGTGCTCTTCTGCAGCTTATCCAGCCGGTAAACCAGTGTATTTCGGTGAATGTAAAGCTGTCTGGAAGTTTCGGATACATTCAGGCTGTTCTCAAAGAATTTATTGATGGTAGTCAGGGTTTCATCGTCAAACTCATCCGGCGACTTTCCGTCAAAAATCTCCTTGATAAACATCCGGCACAAAGGAAGAGGCAGCTGGTAAATTAGCCGTCCAATGCCCAGCTTATTGTAAGCAATCACATTCTTATCACTGTAAAAGATCTTTCCCACATCCAATGCCATTTTGGCCTCCTTGTAGGAACGTGATACTTCTTTGATTTCACCCACCACGGTGCCAAAAGCCACATGAACTTTGGTCATGGCTTCTGTGTTCAGCATATCCAGAACCATATTGGCAGTCTTTTCCAGATCTTCGTACGTCTCCCCTGGCTTAACTTCCTTTACCAGAATAATGTTCTTTTCATCAACCGCTGTAATAAAATCCTTAGTCTTGCTGGCAAAAAGGCTCCTTACAGTCTCCAGCGCATTGGTATCCTTCTCATGCTTTGTTTCAATAATATAGACTACCCGTTTTACACTGGTTTCGATATGAAGCTTCTTGGCCCGATTGTAAATGTCCACCAGAAGCAGATTGTCAAGAAGAAGGTTTTTAATAAAATTATCTTTATCAAAGCGTTCCTTGTAGGCTACCAGGAGATTCTGAATCTGAAATGCCGCCAGTTTCCCCACCATATACGCATCATCACTGCCGCCTTTGGCAAGCAAGATATATTCCAACTGATGTTCATCAAACACCTTAAAGAACTGATAGCCCTGAATTACCTGACTGTCTGCCGGAGAATCTACAAAAATAAGGATAGAGTTTTCATATTCTTCTGCGTCCGGAAATGTGGTCGCCAAAACCTTGCCTTCCGTATCGCATACACAGAGGTCGATTCTTGTTATGCCTTTCAGGCCTTCAATAGTTGTCTGAAGTATCTGGTTTGAAATCATAGTGCACTCTCCTTTTTCGTAAATTTACCCTTATACTATCTTATAGCAAAAAACGAAAAAAAGCAAGCAAGTATATCACCTGCCTGCTTTATTTTTCCATGATTGCTGCCGTTCGCTTTTATCCAGCCAACAGCTCATGATTCAATCAGACCTGCTGTAAGCCCTGGGGACTAGTTAACAATGATCTGCTCCGTATCTTTATTAAATACATGAATCTTGCTTAAATCAAATGCCAGTCTTACGGTATCACCTACTCTTGCAGCTGTACGCGGATTTACTCTTGCAGTGAAGTTTGACTCCACAACATCGAAATACAGGAATACTTCAGCACCCAACAGCTCGTATACACGAACAGTTGCTTCGACTATGCTCTTAGGAGAAGCCTCCAGCCAAGCCTGGTCATCATGCAGATCTTCCGGACGAATGCCCAGAGTAACGGTCTTTCCGATATATCCTTCTTTGTCCAGAACTTTTCCTTTTTCTGCCGGAAGAGAGATGGTATGGCTTCCGAAAGTCAAAGTAACGTCAGAACCTTCCTTGCCCACCTTAGCGTCTACCATGTTCATCTGAGGAGCTCCGATGAATCCAGCAACGAACTTGTTGCATGGCTTGTCATACAGATTCTGGGGAGAATCAACCTGCTGAACCACGCCGTCCTTCATAACAACGATTCTGGTACCAAGAGTCATAGCCTCAGTCTGATCATGAGTTACATAGATAATGGTTGCCTGCAGTCTCTGATGGAGCTTGGAAATTTCAATACGCATCTGGCCTCTCAGCTTGGCATCCAAGTTGGACAGCGGCTCGTCCATAAGGAATACCTTGGGATTACGTACAATAGCACGGCCCATGGCAACACGCTGTCTCTGGCCGCCGGAAAGAGCCTTCGGCTTACGGTCTAACAGATGCTCCAAATCAAGGATTCTTGCAGCCTCGTGAACCAGCTTGTCAATCTCCTCCTTGGGAGTCTTTCTCAGTTTCAGGCCAAATGCCATGTTATCATATACGGACATATGAGGATACAATGCATAGTTCTGGAATACCATGGCAATATCCCTGTCTTTAGGCTCTACGTCATTAACCAGTTTGCCGTCAATATACAGTTCACCGGAAGAAATGTCCTCCAGGCCAGCTACCATACGAAGGGTTGTGGACTTTCCACATCCGGATGGTCCTACAAAAATAATGAACTCTTTATCAGCGATCTCCAAATTGAAATCTTTTACTGCCACAAATCCGTTAGGATAAGATTTTGTTACGTTCTTTAATGACAGACTAGCCATTCTCAATTCCTCCTGTTAATAAAAAGATGTATTATGGGGAAGTCCCTTTCTGTTATTGATTGTATCATACACGAAACAATAATTTATTACCATATTGTAAATAACCAAAATCCTTTTATTTATTTGGCTAATCTGTATATCGTTTTTTTTTAGGGTCCAAAAACACAAAACTTTGCACAGTTTTTAAAATATTTTATGTTAATATTCGATAAAGCTCTGCTTAGGCCCAAAAATCAATCCGCCAAATTCCGCCTTAATCTTCCATAAGCCTGCATGCGCCCGGCTGCGGGCACATCGCTGCACATAAAAATCTGGCGGGCGCATTTGGCATCCCTGAATTTATACCGCTTTTTGTGCGGCGGGATTTTGAAAGTAAAATGGGCAGTACCCTGGAAATCCGTACTGCCCCTGAATCGTAGCCCTCAATCATCGTTTTCTTGCCAGCAGATTAATCCACACAGCATCATGGCCGCTTCTTGCGTCCTCAGTTTCCCATGTCTTTATGATCTCAAACAGGCCTGTCCTGGATATAAGAGACGTCAGACTGTCTATGGTATAGTCCGTAAAATACCGTTCTCCCCGGAATCCTTCAAAATCGCCTTTCTTTACCGACATATACAGTACGCCCCGGCTGCACAAGGCATCGTGGATGCATCCCAGAATCTCCGGCATCTCGTTTTTGGGGACATGCACAAGTGCGCCGCAGGCCCAGATTCCGTCAAATACATCATCAAATTCCATATCCTCATAAGTCATCTGAAGCACATCCAGCCCTGTATGTATCTCTGCCAGCTTGCACATCTCCTCCGATGCGTCCAAAGGTGTCACATCGTAACCCATGTCATACATGGTCAGAGAATCCCTTCCTGAACCGCATCCCAAGTCAAGAACTGTGTCTCCCTCCTCCAGCAGTTTCAGAAATTCTCCCATGATCTCACTCATATCCGCATCGATGGTATCTTCAGATACCTTTGCCGCATATTTATTATAATATTCTATCGAGTCCAAGACAATCCTCCTATATCCTTTCTATAGCCTTTTCCGTAATCTTTATTTTCCCTTCTTTTAAAAGGCGCCCTACTGCTCTCTTAAAAGCATTTTTGCTTAAATGTAATTCCCTTTTAATAGTTTCCGGTGATGCCTTATCATTAAACGGCAACACGCCGTCAAACTCATCAATCACTTTTAAAATCTTCTGGGAGTCAGTGTCCATCTGAATATATGCCTTTTCCCTGGGGCTTAAGTCCAATTTGCCGTCTTCCCGGACTTTCACAACCCTGGCTTCCACCACATCTCCTTCCCTTAAGTCGCCGTACAGCTCGCTGGCAGGAATCAGACCATAATATTGGTTGTCCACCGCCACAAAGGCTCCGATATCCTGATTAATCTCATAAATCGTCCCTGTTACTTTGTCATCTTTATTGTAAGGCGTTTCGTTGCTCATATAAGAATAGACTCTCATTGTCGCTGCCAGCCTGCTGCTTTTATCCACATACAGAGCTACCAGGCAATTCTCCCCGGGCCGGACTCTGCGGGTCTGTTCTTTAAACGGAAGCAGCAGATCTTTCTCCAGCCCCATATCCAGAAATGCCCCGATCTTCCCTACATCCTTCACCTGCAAAACTGCCACCTGGCCTGTCTCAATCCTGGGTTTGCCTGTGGTTGCAATAAGCCGATCCTGGGAATCCCTGTAAATAAAAACCTCCACCTTGTCCCCCAGCCCCAAACCTTCCGGAACCTGCTTTTTCGGAAGCAGCACTCCGGTTTCATCTCCGGCTTGGTCGCTTAAGTAAACCCCAAACTCCTTTATACGGACAACTTCCAAAAGCTGCCGTTTTCCTAATTCAATCATTTTTTATCCTCATTCCCGCAGCATGATCACTGCATAGGCCCCACCCTGGCCATCGCACAGAGAGATCACATATCCTTCCCCGGTTTTCGTAATTCTGGGTATCATGCGATCGCCCAAAGCCGCTGCCTTTTTATACTCTGCCCGAAGTTCCCTTACTGTAATGTTCCCAGGCAGAAGTCCTCTTGCTATTTCTATATATTGGGCATTGTTCACATGATGATTGGTATCAAGATGATGTCTTGTTACCATAATGCCTTCCTGCTCTTCATAGCTGTCCGGAAGTGCAATTCTTCGGGGCGCATAGTCCATATCCAGCCGCATTTCCGGTTTTCCGTAGCCTTCAATATCTGACTTTTGGGCCCTCACCGGCCTTTGCTGCCCTGTGTCATAAAAAAACCAAATAGAGTTAGCCTTTACAAGATAGTTGCCTTCCCTATCCTGAATGGCAAAATTGCGGTAACCATATATTCCTTTAAAATCATAGGGCCATGTGCTGACCATGATCCGCTCTCCCAGGGCAGGATACCTGTCAATGACAATCTGCCAGGAAGTAACCCACCATGCATGGTTATGTTCTGTCAAGTACTGAATGCCTATGCCCAAATCCTCTGATTGAAATGTGGAGCAGTCCTGAAGATAATTTAGAACCCCTGTCAAAGACAACTGTCCCTGTTCATCTGTCTCGCTGTAGCGCACTCTGCTTTCAAAATGGTACATCCGCTCTGCTCCCTTTCAAACAAAAATCAGTACCATTATATAGTATTTTCCTTGGAATGTCCAGATTCTCTCTTCGCTTTCTTACGTTTTCTATGCAGGTTTTCCATAGACCCGTTGCTGAAAACCTTTTTCATACAAACATCCTCATTTTGTGCTGGTTCCTGGGTAAACAAAAACAGCGAACCTTTGTAAAATCAAAGATCCACTGTCCTCTTTCGCTGGGCTACAAGGATTCGAACCTTGAAATGACGGAGTCAGAGTCCGTTGCCTTACCATTTGGCGATAGCCCAATTTTTTCCATCGCTTTATCTCAGCGACCTTGTACATTATATAACACTCTTTTCAGTTCGTCAACCCTTTTTTACAAATTTTTTCAAATATTTTTTTAATAATTTTCAGAGTTCAGATCTGCCGAACATTGGGAAGAGACTCGAAAACGAGTCTCTTCCCAATAGCAAACCACACATAAAATCTGGCAGGCATATTTTGATTCCCTGAGGGGATGCACCCGGCTGCCTGGTTTCTCAATTTTCCAGCTTTGCCTGATCCAGGCACAGCCTCACTGCCTTTTTAATCCTCTCACTGGTCAAGGTCGCCCCGGTAACTCCATCCACATCAGGACTGCCGGCTTCCACAATAGCCGCCGGAATCTTCTCCAGAGCCGGGCCTGCGATGTTTTCTGTTTCCTGGTTGCTGATTACTGTTACCTGGGCAATCCTGCCGTCCTCCACAGCTACCTGAATCACCATGTTGCCGCTCTGTCCGTCAACGGTTGCCTCATAAATTCCGTCCCTGATGCCAGTCACATCATATCCTTGACTGCTGGCTGTCTCTTTCTCAAACAATTCCTCTTTCAGCACAAAAGACGCCGCCTTCACCGGCTGGCCCTCCGTCAGCTCCATATTGACCACGTTCCGCCCAGTAATCCGTCCAAATGCCACCGGACCCATAACTCCAGTACCGCCAGACACAAATTTGCCCCAGATACCGCCGACCACTTCACCGGCCGCATACAGGCCCGGAATGGCATTTCCGCTTTCATCCACCACCTGCATATCCCTGTTCACCGAAACCCCGCCCAGGGTCATAACCACCAGTGCCTTAATGGGAACCGCATAATATTTGTCCCCTTCAATCTTGTTCACTGCCAGGCTGTAGGCTGTAGGTGTTCCGCTGAAATCACGGCCGAACTCATCGGTTCCGCCTGCTTCCACAGCAGCGTTGTATGTACTCACCGTCTCCGCCAGGGCATCTTTCGGCACGCCGATCATATCTGCCAATTCGTCCAGAGAATCAGCAGAATGAATCAGCTTATGGCCTATGCCGTCCTCCGGCTCATAATAATACTCCCACATAAATGCCCCTTTGCCTGCCTTTAAATCCTCAATAATTTTGTCCGTAAAGATATTATACTGCACAGCGTCGGTCTGCTCCTCCAGGGCTGTCTCCCTGGGAACCACCTCGTCCAGGGTCTCATTAATAAAACGTCTGCCTTCCTGGTTCACATAGATTCCGCCAGCTTTCCACATGTATACATCGCCGATGGCTCCTTTTCCCTCACTGTACTCCAGGCCCATAGGGAATGTGGGAATATAGGACAGCTTCTCCTCGTCCACCTGCGCCCCTACGTTCTGCATAATGCGGATTCCTTTGCCGTCAGCACTGTCTGCGCCGCCTACTAAGTATTTATCCCCGTGTTTGGCGTACTCACCCATAATTTTCGGATTGCCGGAATATCCGCCGGTAGCCATAATAACGCCCTTCTTGGCATTGTAGCGCACGGTTTCCTTGGTGTCGCTGTTGTAGCCGACAGCTGTCAGCACCTGGCCCTTGTCATTGCCCAGAAGCTCCGTGACTTCCGTGTAATAATCAATGGAAATGTTGTCGTATCCCGCCAGCTCCTTATCCAGGATCTCATGAACCGCCGACTTGTATTTACTTGGGTCCATGGCTTTCGGTTTATAAGTTCTCTGAACAGAATACAGCTGATGTTCCGGGGCGAAAACGCTTTTTAATCCGTTCTGCTCGGAAAATGTATACTGGCTCAGTCCGTGATCCCACAGCCACTGAATGGCATCCACATCCTCATCTACAAAAATCTCTATCAGTTCCTTATCCCCCAGCAGGGCTCCGTTGGATAAAATATCCTCAATATAGGACTCCTTGGTGTCCTCAATGCCGTCCAGTTCCTGGATAACTGTCTCGGCTCCGGACATGGAACCACTAGTAAAGTTTAAAGAGCCGCCTGTCTTTGCCAGCTTTTCCACGATAATAATGCTTCCGGCTCCCTGATCCGCTGCCGCAATAGCAGCCGAAAGGCCCGCTCCGCCTGCTCCCACGATCACCACGTCTGCTTCCTTTACCTGATCAAAGGAGTGTCCCTCTTTTTTCTCCTCTGCTTGAGTCTCCTCAGCCGTTTCTTCCTTAGCGGCTTCTTTTGTCTTTGTCTCCTGAGTTTCAGTTACCGCCGCCTGTGTTGTCTCCTGGCCTGTGTTTCCTGATGAACATCCTGCCAGAATCACAGACATTGCCAAAAATAATGCTGTGGCCCGTTTCTTCATAAAGCAAATCCTCCTTTGCACTATACCGTTGTCCTTTCCATATTAGCTTGCTTTTATTATAACTTTTCTGTATCATAAAGTCATACATATTTCAATACTGTTTCTGCTAAAATCATGCATCATATTTTACAGGCTCATTTCTCTTTAACAGCCCAGCCTTAGCCTGTCACTCCCATATAGAAAGGAAGGAATGCCATGCCCGCCAACACCAACTTCAGCCGTCTTGCCCCTTTTACAGAGGATGCCCTGTCACGGCAGCTTAAAGAATATCAGCTTACCCTTACCTCCCTTGGCCATTTCACTGCTCACAAGCTTACATCTGTTACCAACACTTCCCTGCCTTGCCATCGCATCTGTTACATCACCGGAAGTCCTATTAAGTACACCATACACGAAACAGGCATGACATTAAAGCAGGGAGATGTACTATATACGCCTCCCAACACCATCTACAGCGCCAGCGGCAAAGATCCCGGCTTGCTGCCAGAATTTCTTTTTCTCTATTTTAAAGTCCTGCCCCCTCACAAGGAGCAAGCCTTTATCCGTATGATGGAAACCGCCGGAAAAATCCGTGTTTTTCATGCACTATGCTCTCCTGTGGAATTTTATTTCCGTACGATTATGGAAGAGTATGAAAAAATGCGGCCAGGATATTATCAGAAAATTCACAGTTATCTGATGCTTATTGTTATGGAACTTTTAAGGCGAAAAGATTTTGTCAAAACCGTCCCGGCAGCACCTGACCCCATTTCCCACGCAGACCTGCTGTTAAATAAAGCTGTCAGCTACATTACTGCCCGCCTGAATACCCCCCTGCGTATCAGCCAGGTCAGCAGCGCCTGCGGGGTCAGCGAAAGCTATCTGTACCGGATTTTTTCTTCCCGCCTGGGCATGTCGCCGAAAGCCTATATCGTAAACTGCAAGATGGAGTATGCCAGGACTCTTTTGAAGGAGCAGGATATGACGGTAACCCAGATTTCAAGGGAACTGGGATTTGCAAACCCCAACCATTTTTCCAATGCCTTTTACAGTATCACAGGGGTAAGACCGTCTCAGTATTCAACCGGTACAGGCAAAAAATAAAAACAGAGGACACCCTTATTCCTGGAGTGTCCTCTGCCTTTTTATTATTTGTGTATCGCAATAGAATTCTCTATCTCTTATCTTGTATACTCCGATGCGCTCTTGCCTGCAATACGTCCGAATACCACAGTATCAGTCAGAGCATTGCCACCCAGACGGTTGCTTCCGTGGATTCCTCCGGTTACCTCGCCTGCTGCAAAAAGACCTGGAATTACATTGCCTTCTTTGTCAATAACCTGTGTATTTACATTAATCTTCACGCCGCCCATGGTGTGATGAACCGTAGGAACACGCTCTCCTGCGTAGAACGGCGGGTTGTTAATTCCGTTGTTAACCTTGTCGGTGTCTGTAAACAGCACCCGTCCGAACTCATCCTCCTGTCCTTCCAGGTCGCCGCCCAGACAGTGGCGGTTATACTCCTCTACAGCCTTCACCAGGTTCTCCGCCGGAACGTTGATCTGCTCTGCCAGCTCTTCAAGAGTATCTGCTTTATAGGCGCGCCCTGCAGCAACCAAATCGCTCATTTTCTCATTGAAGTTGTTCACCTCATCCCCGGTCGGGTATGTATCGCTGTCCATAACAATATACATAGTAGTATCGGTCTGAGCAAACAGCCCCAGGGTCATCTCATCCCGACGTCCGCCTTCGTTGACAAACCGATTACCCTCTTTATTTACAAAGATACGGCTCTCCACTGCATGTTCAATATTGCCGGAAAGGCTTCCGGTTTTGGGATCGCCCAAAGGAAGCATCTGGATGTTACCCATCTGAATCAAATCCGCACCAATGGCCTCTGCCATGAGAATGCCGTCGCCAGTAATGCCAGGTGTGTTAGTAGAGGGGATCGTGTCATCCAGAGTGGGCCATAACTTGGTCTCTGCATTGTACTTCTCACGCATCTCCACATTCCGTCCGAAACCGCCGGTAGCCAGCACCACGCCGTTGTTGGCCTTTACGGTTACTTTATTGCCGGTTTCTCCGGTGCACTCCACGCCTACTACAGCCCCGTCTTCTACAATGAAGCTGTCTGCCTTGGTGTTATATTTCATGGTAATGCCGTCATGGGAATCCATGTATGCCTGATACGTTTTGAAGAAGCCGGAGCCTTCCGGTTCTACAGGCTTGTGAGCCCTCTCATACATACCGCCTGTTACGGTAAATACGCCTGGCTGGAACTCCATGCCCAGCTCTTTCAGCCACTCAACGCCGTCCCATGCATTCTCAACCAAAGTGCGGACCAATTCTGGGTCGCCCTGTTTGTCGCCGCCGTTGAAAGTCTGCTCATAATGGAAATCAACACTGTCATTTCTTGCAAGAGCCGTCTCGCTGCCGTCGTCAACTGCATTCAGTGCGCCTCCGGCCAGTGCAGTGTTGCCGCCCATGTTGCTGGTCTTCTCAATAACGATAACGCTTTTTCCTTCCTGGCTGGCTGTCACTGCCGCCGCCATGCCTGCGCCGCCTGCACCAATAACAACCACGTCAGCAGTCAGCTCCTCATCCTCCGCCGCTACGATCTCCGGCTTCACAGCCTTAAGCGCAGCCACATCGCCGCCTGCCTGCTCCACACACTGGGCAACGCCGTCTAAAATAGCGGTGCTGGTCAGGGTAGCTCCGGCTACTGCGTCAATGCCAAGACCCTGAAGCTCAATAATCTGGTCTGGCATAGACTGGCATACCGGCTCACCTATGCCGGGAGTCTCCTCGTGTTCCAGTTCAATGGCCGTAATAGCGTCTGCGTCAAAGGTTACGGTAACTGTCATCTCCTTCATGCCGGTTACCGTGGCGCTGTAAGTGCCTGGGGCGTACATTCCCGCTGCTTCGGTCTGGCTCTCTGTCTCCGCCGCTGTTGTAGTCTCTGCCGCTGTCGTAGTCTCAGGTGCAGAAGTCTCAGCCGGCTGGCTCTGGCAGGCTGTCATGGAACCAGCCAGAACGGCTGCCATCATAAGTGCAGCCAAATGCTTATAACTTTTTTTCATGCTTTCATCTCTCCCTTTTCTTTTTTTGCATGATTTTAGGTTAACACTGTTAACCTTGACAAAATCTTATCACTATTTATAGGTTTGTGCAAGTACTTTTTTACAAAGGAAGTCTCCATGCGCCCCATTGCCAGTACACCACCATACATAAAAGGCTGGCAGGCCCATTTGACATCCCTGAATTCATTCTGCTATTGGGCGGCGGCATTTTCAAAATAATCATTTAAACCATAAAAAGGCCTCCACAGGCATGGTACTTGCCTGCGGAGGCTGCTATTTGGTTCCTATCTCTCATACCCAGACGCATTTCTTCCGGCAATACGCCCAAATACAATGGTCTCTGTCAAAGCATTTCCGCCCAGACGGTTAGTGCCATGGATACCTCCTGTAACTTCCCCAGCTGCATACAGCCCGGGAATCACATTGCCTTGAGTATCCAAAACCTCTGTATTCTCGTTGATCTCAACGCCGCCCATGGTATGGTGAACCGTAGGAACCCGGCCGGCTGCATAGAACGGCGGGGTATTGATGCCGTTATTCTTTTTCTCTGCATCTGTAAACAAGGTACGTCCAAACTCATCCGGCTCCCCTTCCAGATCACCTCCCGGACAATGGCGGTTGTATTCCTCTATAGAAGCCAAAAATGCATCCTCAGGAACCCCAAGCATCTCAGCCAGTTCCTCCAACGAATCTGCTTTATAGGCTCTTCCTGCATCCACCAAATCATTAATATGCTCCCCGAAGTTGTTCAATTCCGTTCCCTCCGGATAGGTATCGCTGTCCATAATCATGTACATAAAATTATCTGTCTGCTTAAACAGATCCAGTGTCATATCATCCCGGCGTCCGCCTTCATCCGTAAAACGACTGCCCTCTTTATTAATGAAAATAAAGCTAGTGGCACCATGTCCGATATTGCCTGACAGGCTTCCCGTGTTGGGATCTCCCAGAGGAAGCAGCTGGATGTTCTCCATCTGAATCAGATTTGCCCCAGCCTCCTGAGCCATGATGATACCGTCGCCGGTCACGTTGGAAGTATTGGTGGTGCGGATCTTCTCATCCAGAACCGGCCACTTGTCGCTGCCCTCCAGAGCTTTCATACGCAGCTCTACATTACCTGCAAATCCGCCTGTGGCTAAAACCACGCCGCAGTTCGCTTTCACTGTAACCGTATTGCCCGTCTTTCCCTGGCAGACAACGCCTGTCACAGCCTTGTCTTCCACAATAAAGGATTTGGCTGTTGTATTGTAAACAACCTCCAGACCTTGATTCTGGTCAATATAATTCTGATATGCAATAAAGAATCCTGTCCCTTCCGGCTCCACCGGCTTCTGGCCTCTCTGCCATAATCCTCCAGCTACAGTTGTAGGCGTATCCTGGAACTCCATGCCCAGATCTTTAAGCCAGTCAACCGCTGACCACCCCTGATCTGTCAAAATATGTACAAGTTCCGGCTTAGCCTGCTGATCCCCTCCATTAAATGTCTGGGTATAATGCTTCTCTACAGAATCATCATACTTTTTCGCCATATCGCTGCCATCCTGCACTGCGTTAAACGCTCCCCCAGACAAAATGGTATTGCCGCCCATCTGGGTGCTCTTCTCAATAACAATCACGCTCTTTCCCTGCTGGCTAGCCTCTACTGCTGCTGCCATGCCTGCCCCGCCTGCTCCGATGACTACCACATCTGCCGTCATCTCCGTATCCTCTTCCGCCACGATCTCCGGCTTAATAGCTTTCAGGGCGTCTACATCTCCTCCTGCCTGCTTCACGCAGTCTGCCACACCTTCTAAGACAGCATTGCTGGACAAGGTTGCTCCTGCTACCACATCAATCCCCAGCCCCTGAAGTTCTATGATCTGCTTAGGCATGGAATCGCACACTGGCTCACCGATTCCTGGAGTCTCCTCATGCTCAAGCTCAATAGCCGTAATAGCGTCTGCGCTGAATGTTACAGTCACTGTCATCTCTCTCATGCCTGTTGCCACAGCACTGTAAGTACCTGGAGTGTAGGCCCCTGCCGCCTCTGTCTCCGTTTCGGTCTGCGCCGCTGTGGTGGTTTGGGCTTCTGTAGTAGTCTCAGGTACAGAAGTTTCAGCCGGCTGGCTCTGGCAGGCAGCCATGGAGCCGATCAGAACAGCTGCAACCATAAGTGCAGCTAAACGCTTATAGCTTCTTTTCATGCTTTCAACTCTCCTTTTTCTTTTTTGCACAATTTAAGGTTATCATTGTTAACCTTGACGAAATATTATCATTTATATGGGCTTTATGCAAGCACTTTTTCACTACTCCCTATCTCCTTCCCTGTAGGACAACGGCAGAGGATTATCAATTTTTCACATTTAATTCCAGATTCCTGTAAATGCGCTCCTGCAGATCCAGAATGTCTCGTTCCGGATCGCTTCCCTTCAGCAAAAGGCCGCTTACTATAACAAAGGCCGACCCATAAGCCAAAGTCTGAAAATTAAAATAATAGCTTTTATAGATTTCTTCCGAAATATTGTGGGCCTGGCAGTACAAAAAGAACTGTTCTGTCATATTTCTGAAGCTTTTCCATTTCCGTATGCCTGCCTGCTTCTCGTCAATGGTATTCCAAAACGATTCATTTATCAAAAATGGGTTCTCACACAGAAAACGGATGAAAGCCTCATTCATCTCAAGATGTCCCCTCTTATAATCCGTCCCTATTCTGGCTTTAATGTCCTCCATGGTCTTGTAAAGCATATTGTCCAAGTACTCTGATATGGCAAGGAACATGCCTCTGCGGCCGTCAAAATGCTTAAACGGCGCAGCACAGGACACACGGCAGGCCTCTGCCACCGCCCTGGCTGAAAAACCCTCTACACCCTTTTCCCTAAGCTGCCTAATGGCTTCCTCCACCAGTTCTGTCCCTAAGTCTCTTCCTGTATCCACCATAGCTAAACCCGCTCCCTCTTCATCGTCTTTCTCTTGTCCCGTCTCTGCTGTCTGATTTTATTTATTATATTCTACTGATATGGAATTTACAATATTTTCATCTCCAAACCTTTGTTTTCAGAACACCAAAAAGCCGTACCGGCCTGCAGCGTAAATTGCAGGCCGGTACGGCTTTCTTAACTTTTTTATGTATCACTGCACCATAAGTGGTATGTCTACTGTATCTTGTTTGTTGTATTCTGACAATTGTCAAAATTTTCTGTAATAACCATCTTTATTCTTCTGTTACCCCGTACATAATCACAAACTCCCCTTCTGAGTAGTCTGTAATTCCATTAAGAGGCTCCAGATTTTCTGACACTACTTCTCCGACTGCCCCGCCTGCAATGCGTTCCTGCTGCAGCTGTTCCTCATCAGATCCTGCAATAGCCCTGCCGCTGTTTGCCTCCAGATTGTCGGAAGGCTCAAACACTGCCAATGTTCCCAGTTCTACCGTATCATTGTTAACACTTATGGGTATGCATGTCTCCTGCTGTGTCTTGCCAGCCTGTGTACTGTCTTTACTTTCTTCTGTTTCCACAGCCTTGTCTGTCTCACCGGCAGCCTGGGCGCCGGCTTTTGCCGCCGGCTGCGATCCGTCTTTCGCCTTACCGCCCTCAGATCCGCAGGATGCAGATACTGCCATTGCCATCATTATGGCCATAACTGTTAAGCTCTTTCTAAGCCTCTCTCTCCTTAAACCAGCCATAAGCCCCTCCTTCTGCTTTACCTAAATGATATTGTCTGACAAATCTCCCTTAGCTTCCCCTCATCCATTCCCACAATTGTCCGCTTTGTTAAAATCTGGGGCGCCATAGGAGAATCCTGTAAAAATCCTGCTGGAAACGTTCCTTTTTCATCCCAGGTCAGGATCTGCACCGGACGGCGGGAGCGTATAGTCCTTATGCGCTTCTCAAATATGGCTGCTGACAGCGGACGTTCCATTTCCTCCGGCAAAAGGAATTCACACATCATATCATTGGGAAGAATGTACCGCTTTTCCCGATTGGCCAGTAGAGGAACTTTCTCCACAGACTCCATTCTGTACAGCAGCAGCACCCTGTGGGCAATCTGATCCACTGTGTTGCCTCCGGCAGAAAGATCCCGGCATCGTCCGGGTCTTTCCCCGTAGGAATCCAGTTCCTCCGCCACCTCGCTCTTCATGGCAAATATAAAGCCGTCCTCTGTGATAAAAATAGCTTCCGGCATTCTCCTCTCCGGAGAAGCTGCCTGAAATCCTGCCACGATTTTCTCAGTTTCCACTGCCTGCATATCAATCGTGTCCGGAGAATAGACACCGTAAAACTTAACAGGCCTCAGAGCCTCCACAATGCCGTAATACAGCCAGGCCTCATACAGATTGCGCAGCAAATCTTTGCAAAAGGGAATCACCTGCCTTCTCGCCTGCTCCTCCATATCCTCTTGGGACAACCCCTGCTGCAATCCATCCAGAATAATGCCAAAGGCCGGCTTTGCCATGGCAAGTTCCGGGTCTTCAACCAGGTTTTCAACAGCGCTTGCCAAGCGAAACTCCTTTAAATTACTTCCTGCAATTATCTGCTGTCTTGTATTCCTAAACTTATGTACCAGTTTTTTCCCCACTTCTTCATATTTCCCCAGAACCTGCATTCCAAGGGCTTTTTGAGTTTCCTCTGCCAGACGGTAAAATTCTGCCTTGCTTTCTTCCGGCACAAACAGGCTCTGTCTGGTCACTTTAATGGCTTCATACGTTTCTGTAAACTGTTTCAGCCGGAAAAAACATGCCTGCCAGCCTTGACCAGGATTTTTCAGCATCCATTTCCCCCCTTCCTGCATTCTTCCCTCATGTTTCTCAGTCCTCCAGCCTTAAAAGAGTCCTTTTGACAATGGTACGGGCAATCTCTATCTTGTATGAATTTCCAGACAGAGGCGTGGCGTCTGCCATGGCATCATCTCCGGCTTTTGCAGCTGTCTCCTCTGTGATCCCCTTCTCTACGGCCTTTTCCGCCGCCGTAAGCCGAAGGGGAGCCGGGTATACACCTCCCATAACCACCTGTACCTTCCCTTTGTCATCATATGCTGCCGAACAATTTACAATGGGAAAATCAATGGATTTCCGCAAAGCAAACTTCTCAAACACGCTTTTCTTGCTTTTCGGAACCCGCACATGTGTTACGATCTCTCCATCCTCAAGGATACAGGACTTAAACCCATTGGCCGCAAAAAAACCTTCCGCCAAAATCTCCCGCTTTGATGTAATAACCGTGGCTCCCAGGGCAATAAGGGCCGGTGCCGTATCATGGGAGCTGGCCGCTATGCAGCCGTTTTGAATCCCGAAAATGGAGTGATATCGGTTATCTCCCAGATAAGCCGGACATGTGCTGCCTCCTTTTCGGCTGCAATGGAACCGATCGTCAGGAGTTCTGAAATACCAACAGCGGTGCATCTGGCAAATATTCCCTCCCAAGGTAGCCATGCTGCGAATAGCAGGCGACGCCACCCTTCCGGAAGCCTCTGCCAAGGCCTGACAGTGCTTCTTTACCGTCTCATCAGACGCAATGTCAGCCAGCTTTGCCATAGCTCCTATAAGCAGGCTGTCCCCTTCATCTTCAATTTTATTCAGCCCTTCAATGGTCTTTAGATCAATGATAACTGACGGATATACTGGCAGTATCTCATCTTTAAGAGTCCCCAGAAGATCTGTTCCTCCGGCAATTACCATGGCGTTTCCCCTGGCCCCGTTCTGAGACGCTTCTTTAATTGTGGATGCCTGCAAATGTGTAAACCTTCTCATCTTTTATGCTCCTCCTTTACGAAATTTTTCCCAAAGCCGCAAGAATCTTATCCGGCGTATAAGGGGCCATAGGGATAAACTTTCCGATGGCATTCTGGATAGCCAGACCCACCAGCCCTGCATCACAGTGGGCGTGGGCTACGCCTGTAGCGCCGTAAGCGCCGCCTCCGCACCTGGTTTCTACAGGAACAGTGTCTATTGCCGGCTGGTCTAAGGAGGTTGGTACCTTGTAGTCGTACATATTTCCGTTTAAGAGAACACCAGTATTAGTATCCCAGATAATTTCCTCCCGAAGAGCCCGGCCAGAAGCCATGGTCAGAGCCATCTCCAGCTGCCCTAAGCCTGAGGAAGGGCGGATCAGTTTCCCAAAGTCGTGAGCCGTGCAGTAATCAAGAATTTCCACCAGCCCAGTTTCCTGATCCACAGCCACCTCACAGAAGTCCACATTCATGGTACGTATGACATCATTCTGGAAAGGAACCTTTGGCTTACCGCAGTATCCCACTGCCAGCTGCCCGATTCCCACCAGAGACAGCTGCTTTGTAGGATCAGCCTTCAGAGTAATCATAGAATCAACCAGGTCCACTTCCTCTGGTGTCACTCCAAACAAAGATGCCCCTGTCTCCAGTATCTGCTTTTTCAGCTGGACGGCAGCTTCTTTGGCAGCCCAGGTGCAGGTAGAACCTCTGTCTGCTGCATCGCCTTTCTGCCAGTTTGGATAATTAGCTGCATAATACACGATCACGTCCTCAGGCTTCATGCCCATCTCTTCCGCAATGACCAGCTGTACCGCATCCGGCCAGTAGGTTCCAATAAGCGCTTCTGAATAAGGCATATAGATTTTGCCGTCTGTGTTCATTCTCAGATTAATATTGTAGGAGATCATTCCCCAAGTCATGGACCAGCCGCTTCTGCATGCAATGCCGTGAAGGCGGCCGTCCTCCATGGTTTTTTCCCCGGGAAGATGCCATTTTTCGTCCCACTGAAAAGCCTTCTTCCCGGTCTCCATGCAAGTCTCCAGAGATGGTTTCGTCACCTTCACATTTTTCATGATGACCTCAGAGATATCCATGTTAAGAGTATCTGCAATCTTGGCAAATGCCAGATTTACCGGCTCCCATGCGTCCTTGCCCGGGTCTGCCGTGGTACAGGCCCCATTGGTCACATAGTACTCCATCTCCGAATAGATATTGGGACAGGACGTTGACTTAAAGCCCTGTGCATTGGCAGGAAGCACCAGATGGCCGTGGGTTTTATCCCCATACCCGCCCCGTGCGCCTGTCTGATGAACATTCTTGCACTGGACAGCCACCAATGTACCGTCATTCTTAAAACCGATGCGGACGGTAAAAAAGCTTTGAGGCACATTGGCGTCAAAAGACTGACGGCGTGTACTGACACACCGTACAGGAACGCCGCCTAAACGCCTGGACAGCACTGGTGCCAGCTGGGCCCCCCTTTTTTCCACAAAATCACAGTACCTTGCTGCCATGTACGGAGTCAGCGCCCGCACTTTGTCCTCATGGACTCCCATGCCCATAGAAGCTGATATAATAGGCCCATTGGCCGGAAAATGAGCGTGGTTTGTCACATAGCACATCTTTTCCCCGTCCGGATTGCCCCAGGGATCATTGTCCCAGTAGGAAAAGTATGCCGGCGGCATGGGACGGAACTGATTCCACATAGGGCGTCCGTACTCGATTATCTCAATATGATCCGCTTGTTTAAACCCTTTCTCCACATTTCCAATCTCCCACTTTATGGGAGCTCCAAAGGTGTTTCCTGTCATATTGCTGTCCGGATTCATCTCCGGCCGGAGAATAGGCGCTCCTGGCTTGCCTGCCTCCCGGCAGTCCAGCACAAAGGGCAGAACCTCCCATGTTACTTTTATAAGATCAAGGGCCTGGCGGCATATTTCCTCGCTTTCAGCCACCACCACTGCCCCGCATTCATCCCCTTCAAACTCTGCCTCATCCCCCAGAAGCGGGCTTCTGCCCAGTTCATAGTAGGACGGCACGTTCACTGGCATGGAAGCCAGCTCCTCATCTTCGTAAGTCAATAAAAGCTTCACTCCCGGCAGCTTCTCTGCCTCAGTAATATCCAGGCTTTTGATCTTGGCATGGCCGTAGGGACAGCGAAGGGCCATGGCAGTCAAGGTTCCTTCTTTATATAAATCTGTCGGATATTTTGCTGCGCCGCTGACCATATCCCAGGACTGTCGGCCCGGATGGTTCCAGGTGCCTACTACCTTAAAATCCTGACGGTCGTCATTTGTTCCTTCTAATACCCATTTGCTGTTTTCTCCCATCAGCTTTTACCTCCCTTTATGGCTTTTGCCGCCTCCTGTATGGCCTGTACATGGCGGGAATAGGTACCGCACCGACAGATATTCCCGGACAGTTCCGTCCGAATCTGCTCCTCTGTTGGATCAGAATATTTGGTCAGTATGTACTTTGCCATCGTAAACTGTCCTGGCGTGCAGTACCCGCATTGGCTGGCATCGTATTTTACATAAGCCTCAACCAGAGGGCGATATTTAGGATCAGCAGCAATGCCTTCTGATGTCTCGATCTCTCTTCCTTTGCACTCCACTGCCAATGTAGTGCAGGCCAGGGCCGGTTTCCCGTTAATAAGCACTGTGCAGGAACCGCACCCGCCTCTGTCACACATTTCCTTGGCATTGCCTGTAAGGCCCACAGCTCTTTGCAGGGTCTCCCGCAGCGTCCAATGATCCTCAACAAAAACCTCCACGTCAGCACCATTAATATGCAGTACCATGCTGGCAGGCACTTCTGTCTGGGAATGCCTCTCTTTAAAATGCTTTTGGAGAGACCCAAAATCCGCCGCCTTCTCCCCGCACACAGGACATACATATGTCAGTTCCTCCACAACTTTCCCGTCACCGCCGGGATCTGCCGTTGTTTCACTGCCCAAAACCGTGCCGATACCCAGGGCAGAAAAAGCCACACCTGCCAGACCGGCTCCGCCGGCCTTCAAGAAATCACGCCTCGATACTTTTCCACTCACCTTTCGTTTCCCTTCCTTTCCTTTCTTATGCGCTTTCTGTTCTCCGGCTTTTAATTGCCGGAAATTGTTTTATATCTTTATCATGGGTCTTTAATCCTTGATAAAAGTATATAAGACACATGAAAATTAACTAGAATTCTAGTTATTTGAGTAAATAAATTCTTTAAAATAAAACTTCCTGCCAATGAGTTAGGACATATAAGCCTGACGGAACCTTTACGCTGAAATGCTGCCTACCCGCTGGTATTGGCCAGCATCTTATCAATCAGAATTTCCAGCGTTATCAGTTCTTCTCTGGTAAATCCCACAAATTTGCTGTAAATATAGTTGTCAATCATTTCATTAAGTTCTGTTTGGATTTCTCTTGCCTTATCCGTTAAAACCAGCTTTCGGTATCTGCCGTCTTCCTCCAAAGGCTCTCTGCGGATATATCCGAACTTTTCCAAATAATTCACAAGGCTGGTAGCTGAGGAACTCTTAATATCCAAAAACTCTTCCAGATCCTTGGTAAACACATCCCCGCTTCCTGATTCTGCCATAATATAATGCAGGGTTACAGCCTGTACACAGGACAGCGGAGAACCGTTCTGAAACTTCCTGGCCAGCTGACGCTTCATTTTATGATTCAGCTTTTCCAGTTTATCCATAATGCTTTTCTCCATGGCAATCAAATCGGCTCCTTGTTTTGTTCTATATTAAGCGAAATATTCTGGCAGCGATGCGATTAACTAGCCTTCTAGTTATTATCATACTACAGAGCTGGAAAAAGTCAAGAGCAGATTAAATTTTACTGAAAAGACCCGCCGCCGATCAGGCGGCATAAATTCAAGTATTCCAAATGGACACGTCTGACTTTTATGTGCGGCGGTGCCTCCGCTGTCTAGCGCATGCAGGTTTACTTATTCTTTTTGTCCAGGGTTTTCTGCAGCCGCTTTAATGCACGTCGGTACCTGGACAGTACCGTTGACAAAGGGCAGCCTAAATATTCTGCAATCTCCCGATGTTTCATATCTCCTGCGTCGTGAAGAAGCACTATCTTCCTCTCATCCTCTCCCAGGCTGTTTAGAGCGTCTAAAAGCATCTGTTTTTCCGGCGCCAGCTCAATCTGTGAACACAGCTGTCCAGGTTCCTCCTGTTCCAGTTCCTCATAGCTAATATGGGGATGATCTTTCTGTCTCCTTAATTTCATATAGCAGTGATTCTTCGCTATGGTCAGGAGCCATGCCATAGGCTTTCCTTCGCTTTCGTACTTGCCTGCGTATTTCCATGCCGTCAGATACGTATCCTGCATTACCTCCTCTGCATCCTGAGGATTCCGCACAATAGACAAGGCATAGCTGTATACTCCCTTTGCTGTCAGTTCATACAGCCCTCTAAATCCATCCATATCCCCTGTTTTCATCAATAATAAAAGCCGGTCTTCTTCTGACCGGCTTTTCTCAAGCGCATTGCTCTCTGCTGCTCTTTTCATGCCATCCCTCACCAATCATCAGACTGATTCCGGATTCTCCGCACAAAAACTGTTTTCCATGGTTATGATACAAGAAAACCTCTCATCCTGGCGGTGCATCTCCTCCGAAATCCTGGTTCTTAGTGTATCCCGCATAGCCTCATTATAATCCCTTGGAACCACAAGATCAAAAATCAAATTGATCCGAAGCATGCCGTCTACCATTCTAAGATCATGGAATTCCAACCTGGAATCAAGCCCTTCCAGCACCTTTCCAAGCTGATCTTTAGCGGCTCTTACCTGTTCATTATGAGTCTCAACCGGGTCCATATGGATTACTAGGAAAATCCCCAGCTTCCTCAGGCACTCTCGTTCAATGGTATCCACAATTTCATGGCTCGCCTGAATATTTTCATCACTGGGCACCTCAGCATGAATCGATGCCATGCTTTTGGAAGGCCCGTAATTGTGGACTATTAGATCATGGGTTCCCACAATTCCCTCATATTGTTCTACAAACTCTTTGATCTCTCTGTATATTTTCGGATCAATAGGTTCCCCAATAAGAGGCGCCAGCGTATCTTTGGCTATATTAACGCCAGCAATCATAACGGCAACTGAAACCGCCAATCCTATGATTCCGTCAATATTGATTCCCCAAATACCGAATACAGTCAGGGACACCATCGTGGCTGTTGTTGCCGCCACATCTCCCAGAGAGTCTGCCGCTGTTGCCATCATCACAGTGGAATGAATCCTCTTTCCCAGTGTCCGGTTAAATATACCCATCCACAGCTTTACACCTATGGAAAGCAGCAGAATCATAATAGATATCTGGCTAAATATCATTTCTTGAGGATTTTGTATTTTTCCGATAGAATTTTTAAACAGAGAAAATCCTACCTGTATAACAAAAAATGCTACAATAAATGCTGAAATATATTCAATTCTGCCATGGCCAAAGGGATGATCTCTGTCTGCCGGCTTTTGGGCCATCTTCACCCCCACAAAGCTAATAATTGAAGATGCTGCATCTGACAGGTTATTAAATGCATCCGCCATAACCGAAATACTATGAACCATCATTCCAAGAAGAATTTTGGCAGAAAACAGCAATAGATTGCAGCAGATTCCCACTATGCTGGCAAGCACTCCATATGCTGTCCTTACGTCAGCATTTTCTGTATTTTCATAATTTCTTACAAATATTTTTACCAAAAATCCTGTCATTTGCAGCCCTCCCCTTTCTTCATTTCCTTAAAACAAGGCATTTGCAAACCTAAAGACTCTGCCAAAGAAAATCTGGCTGAACCTTGCTGGAGAATATTGCCTTATCGTACACTACCTCCGTCAGACAAAGTCCCTTAGCTGGTGCCGTAAATCCGGCCTTTCTTCTGTCACATTCTTCCAAAAGCTGTTTTATGGAATCCGCCCTGCGTTTTCCCTGTCCCACCTCAATTAAAGTTCCTGTAATAATCCGCACCATATTGTGCAAAAAACCGTTGCCAGTAATGCGGATCTCCAGCAAAGTCCCATTTCTATTGATTTCTATGGACTTCACTGTTCTAACAGTTGATTTCTTCTTACTTCTGCCTGTGCAGAAGCTTCCGAAATCATGGGTTCCGCAAAGAAACCCTGCCGCATGTTTCATAATTTCCTCATCCAATTCCTCACCCAAAGTATAAATATACTTTCTCTGAAAAACTGAGCATTTCGCTTTCATGTCTATCCAGTAAGTATATGTCTTTTCTTTTGCCCAAAGACGACTGTGAAATCTGTCCGGCAAAAGTACTATTTCCAATACACGGATATCTTCCGGCAAATATTCATTCAGATAACCGAATATTTCAATCTCTGTCATTGCTGTATCCAAACGGACATTGGCCACCTGTCCCCTTGCATGAACTCCTGCATCCGTTCTGCCTGAACCGTTAACTTCCTGGAAAACTCCTGTCATCTTTTCCAGAACTGTCTCCAATTTTCCCTGTATAGTGTTATCAGTGTTTGTCTGTCTCTGCCAGCCGTCATAACGGCTTCCGTCGTACTCTACCAGCAAGCCAATATTTTTTATCATTCTCTTCTCCTCCACACTGTTCTCATCCAGAGCGCTATGCCTATGAAAAAAAGTCCTGTACACGCACCGGCCATATCTAACCATACGTCACTGATCTGGCCTGAGCGTCCTTCTGTAAACAGCTGCAGGGTTTCATCCACCAGCGGTATCATGCCTGCCATCCACCACTGCAGAACTCTTCTTAATGTTGCATTAATATGATATTCTCTTAATGTTATGCCAAGCAGGACTCCTAAAATGGTATATTCTGCAAAGTGTGCCATCTTCCGAACCAAATGCTCTGTTACCCATCCTCCCTCCAGTCCTGTCCATTCAAGAAAACCCAAGATTATTTCCAGTACTCTGCCGCTTTGTCTGGAAGATTCATTGGCTGGCGTCAAAGAATTGTGAAAGATAAACCCTACATATAGTATTATTATTAATGTCCAAATCCATTTTTTCTTTATTAACCTGATTCCTTTCATTATCCTCTCCCGCTCTATCCCTAATTTCTCTCCCATATATCTGCATAGAAAGACCGGAAAACCCTTTCTTTTCAGAGTTTTCCGGTCTTTTTCTCTTAAGCGCGAGACGGGATTCGAACCCGCGACCCTCGCCTTGGCAAGGCGATACTCCACCACTGAGCCACTCGCGCAATCTTCTCTCTTTTCTTCCTTCAGGCACATGCCCTCAAAACCACATACTGCAC
>CATLBO010000033.1 GCA_949879025.1 uncultured Hungatella sp.
GTTGCGAAGCTGACATCCTCCGGCGTCACTACGAAAGAACTGCTGAAAAATATATTTACAAACTCTTTTGTCCTGGCAGTAATCTTGGGATTAGCACTGAATCTGTCGGGCATCTATGGGCTGCTGATGAAAAGCCCTGTCTTTGAACTGTATACAGGCGCTGTAAGCCAGGCCACTGCTCCTATCATTGGAATGATCTTGTTTATTCTGGGTTATGATCTGCGTATTGATAAAGACACAATTGGCTCCATCCTCCGCCTGTCTGCTATGAGAGTTCTGTATTATGCTGCAGTCATTGCGGGCTTCTTTCTGTTGTTCCCTGCCTTGATGCAGGACAAACTTTTCCTAATGGCGGTTATTATTTATTTTATGTCACCTACTGGCTTTGGAATGCTGCCGGTGATTGCGCCAGTCTATAGAAACGAAGAGGATGCCAGCTTTTCATCTGCTTTTGTATCTGTCTATATGCTGATCACCCTGGTGGTCTATGCGGGGGTTGTTGTGTTTATTGCCTAGAGTTAAGTTAACTTTACAGAAATAGCTAAGGAGATGCTGGTCATTTTCCCGGTAAAAGGGGACGGTTCTGCCGACTTTTACTTTCCGCACCGTCCCCGCAATATATTTCTGCCATGCCTCCGCTGCCGGGCCCATAAGGTTTACTTCACAAGCATCACAATGGCCTCATACGGCCGCAGCCATCCTGTCTCTCCCGGCTCCTTATAATTCGTAATCAAACATTTCCCCTGCGCAAACTCTTCTGGCATTGCAAACTTCGTCATCCTGTCCGCAAAGCTGCAGACAGTCAGAAGCTTTTCATTCCCCATCCTTCTCTCATACACAAACAGTTCCTCACTGTCAGCCAGAAGCAGCCTGTACTCCCCGTAGACGATCACCGGATACTGTTTTCTCAGAGAAATCAGCTTCTGATAATAGTAAAATACAGAATCCGAATCCGCCAATGCCGCCTCGGCGTTAATTTCCTTGTAATTGGGATTTACCGGCATCCACGGCGTGCCTGTGGTAAATCCTGCCTGCTCACTGTCATCCCACTGCATAGGGGTCCGGGCATTATCCCGGCTGATCTTCGTGATACAGGGCCAGAACTCCTCATGGGATACAATTCCCGATCTGCACCACTCTTCATATGCATGAATACTCTCTATATCATGGAATTCCTCCGGCCCCTGAAAAGGATAATTGGTCATGCCCAGCTCCTCGCCCTGATAAATGTAGGGAGTCCCCTGCATCATATGAAGGCAAGTAGCCAGCATCTTAGCCGACAAAACCCTCCATTCCGGCGCATCATTGCCAAACCGTGAAACCGCTCTTGGCTGGTCGTGATTATCCCAAAACAGGCTGTTCCATGCCTTCCCCGCAAGTTCATACTGCCATTTGGACAGTATCTTTTTAAGTTTCGTAAGCGGCATCCTGTTCCCGTTCCATTTTCCATACTTTCCATGGTCATCCACATGTTCAAACTGGAACACCATATTCAGCTCATGAGTATCGTTTCCCGCATAAAGGCAGGCCTGTTCCGGCGTAACCCCTGCCGTCTCTCCTACAGTCATCAAATCATACCTGGACAGCACCTGTCTGTTCATCTCCTGAAGGTACTCATGAACCCTGGGTCCATGGATACAGTAAGGCGAATAGTCCCCGTAAAGCCCTTTTACCTCCCCGTCCGGCATCTCCTCTGTTTTGGAAATCATGCTGATTACATCCATGCGGAACCCGTCAATCCCCTTTTCGCACCACCAGTTCATCATGTCAAAGACTTCCTTTCGCACTGTGGGATTGTCCCAGTTCAAGTCCGGCTGCTTCTTGGAAAACAGGTGAAGATAATACTGCCCCCGCTCCTCATCAAACTGCCAGGCACTGCCGCCAAAGCAGGCTCCCCAGTTGTTAGGCTCTGACCCGTCCGCCTTCCCGTCTCTCCAAATATAATAATCTCCGTATGGATTATCCTTCCCTTTCCTGCTCTCTGCAAACCATATGTGTTCATCTGACGTATGGTTGACAACCAGATCCATGACGATTTTCAATCCTTTCTCATGGGCCTTGGACAACAGCTCATCAAAATCCTCCATGGTCCCGAACTCTTCCATAATAGCCTGATAATCACTGATATCATATCCATTATCATCATTGGGAGACTGATACACCGGCGACATCCAAATCACATCGATCCCAAGTTTTTTCAGATAATCCAGTCTGCTGATAATCCCTCTTAAATCCCCGATGCCATCCCCATTGCTGTCCATAAAGCTTCTGGGATAAATCTGATAAACAACAGCTTCTTTCCACCATGATGTATTCATTTTCTTAAATTCCTTTCTTTAAATATAATAAAATCCTTCAATATCAATATCCTGTCAAAATCTCCGCCAAAGCCTGATACAATTCCCTTTCAATTCCCATACCTTCAAGCCGGCTCAGCAGTATGGGAATCCTCTTCTCCTTCATCACCAGCCTGTAAACCGCATCTTTCACATCAAACTCAATTTCCGCCTGGTTTAAAAACTCAAATACTCTCCCCTGTACTTCGTTACCCTTCACCCTCATATCTCCAGGCAGTACAATCTCAATCCTGCTTTCCACATCCATGGCCTCAAGGGCCAGCACTACCGTCTGCTCTCGGTTCTTATAGGAAATGACTGTCCGCTCTCTTTCCCATTCCTGCCCGTCTACCAGTATCTTGGCTCTTCTTGCTGCCTCCTGCAAAAACCCCCCAATCTCCACAGTAAACTTCCTCTTATCCGAAATCAGAGACAGCTCTCCTTCAGAAGGCTCTATGGTAAATATTGCCTTTCCCTCCTTCTCCTCCTGGTATGTCATAACTGTTTTCACGCAAACACCATCCATATAACCGCAGCCTTCATTGTCATCCTCGTATAGGGTAAATTCCCCGTCAGCTCCCCCAAATACGCATATTGTAAGAGAAGCCGGATTCCCTATAGCCTGCCTGGCAGAGATTTCCTCCGTAAACGGGATGACTGCTCCCGCTTTTGCCAGAACTGGAATGCTGTTTATATCCCGGTACATTCTAAGACATCTTCCCCCATCATAAATCATGCCTGTATAAATATCATACCACCTTCCCTCCGGAAGCCACACTGTAACCCCGGCCACATTCAGCCGCCGGTTTCTCGGCGTGGTAACAGGAGCTGCCAGAAGCTGATTGCCCAGATAGTACTGATTTTTTACCTCATAGGCTTCCTTCTCCTCTGGATGCTCATAATACATAGGCATTATAAGAGGCAGGCTTTCCTCATAACATCTGTAATTCATGGAGTAAAGATAGGGAATCATTCGGTGCCGCTGCCGCAGCGCTGCCACCATAGCCTTCCGGGCTTCCTCTTTAAACCGCCACGGCTCCTTCCCGTTAAACTCGCTTCGGGAACTGTGAAGACGCATAATGGGAGAGTGGATGCCAAACTGAAACCACCGAACAGCCAGCTCGTCATCCTTGTATCCCCTCATATGCCCTCCAATATCATGACTCCACCAGCCATAACCGATATTGGAAGCTGAGGCCGTAAAGTAAGGCTGAAAATCCAAGGACTCCCAGGTAATAATGGTGTCCCCGGAAAAGCCTACTGGATACCGATGGCTTCCAGGCCCTCCATACCTGGAAAATGTCATAGGCCGTTTCCCGTCCCTCCCATTATCCAGAAAATGGAAATGGTTCAGAATCCACAAAGGGTCCAGCCCTTCCACCTTGCTGCTTGATCCCTGCTGCCAGTCAATCCACCAGAAATCAACGCCTTCCTTTTCCCTGGGATGATGCAGATATGTAAAATAATTCTCTATAAACCTGGGATTGGCCACATCGCAGCTTACTGGGTTCTCATGCTCATAGTCTGCCCCCATGGCCCTGGCCATGGCCTCATACATCTCCTCATGGGCTCTGATGCCTGCCGCAGGATGAACATTTAAAGTCACATGCATCCCCCTGTCATGAAGCTCCCCAAGAAATTCTGCCGGATTGGGAAAATACTTCCTGTTCCATGTATACCCGGTCCAACCGCTTCCGTACTTCTCATCAATATCCACCAGATGCCAGTCCATGTCAATAACCGCCACAGTGAAAGGGACTTTCTCCGCCTCAAATCGGTCCATCAGCTCCCTATAGCTGTTCTCCGTATAAGGATAATACCTGCTCCACCAGTTTCCCAGTGCATATCTTGGCAGCATAGGCGTTTTCCCGCAAAGGTGGTAAAAAGCCTTCAGGGCATCTTTATAGTCATGGCCATACCCAAAGAAGTACAGATCCTTCACCCCTTTTTTTCTTGGGCTTACCCATCCGTCCTCTTCGATAATCTGGGAACTGCTGTCATCTAAAACAGAATATCCGAACTTGGACACCACCCCATGATCCAGTTTTACGGCTCCGTCCGCTTCATCCAGAGTCCGTGCCGTCCCGCCTAAATCCTGCACATCTTCACCGTAATGCCAGATGCTGCGGTAATTGCTTACATTCCCTTTTACCTGAATCGACAGCCCGTTGTCCGAAAATCCCCTCTCATTGTAAATCAGATGAAGTCTTGGCGTGTGAACCTCTATCCCGTCGCCTGTATGCAATACCCGAAAATCTGTTGGCGCAAAATCCCGGTACAGTACCATCTGAGTAGGCCTGTCCTCAAAAACGCCTTCCTCACTGTATTCCAGCCGCAGCAGCCCATCTGTCAAAACGGTAATGCGGTAATTTTTTCCCTTTATTTGGTTTTCCTTAACTGTCTGCGGATTTGCCTTGATTTTATAAATGTCTTTCATGATAACCTTCTCCTCTCCTGATTCTGCCTTTGCTTCCGCTTTTATCTGACTTCCCCCGTACCGCTCTTTTCATCTAATACTATAATATACACTTTCTTCTCTAAAATCTTGCAGTATTTTCTATATATTAATAACATAATCTTGACTTTTAGAAATCACTACTAGAGATTGCAGCATAGTGCGGACATCCAAAAGTTTATACAAAGAATGAATTTTCAGACATGCCCTGACAGTCTATTCAGCCATTATTACATCGGAAAGTTTAGAGACAGTCAATAAACGCTCTGCCGGCCCACAAATGTGCGCTTTCCGTCTGTTTCCTCCCGTTCCCACTTTTCCTTTCTCCAGGCCTTTGGCGAAACCCCGTACAAGTTTTTAAGCGCTCTTGAAAATGGAGGGGATTCCGGTATCCCACTGCATTCCCAATATCCCCCACAGTATATTGAGGCTGCTGTAAAAGTTCTGCGGCTTTTGCCATGCGGTAATTCAGAAGAAACTCCTGTGTAGTTTTTCCCATCAGCTCCTTAAAAACTGCTCCAAAATAGCTTCTGTTAAGCCCACAGAAATCTGCTATATCTTCTACTGAAATATCATTCTGAAAATTCTTTTCAATAAATTCCAGGGCTTCCCTCACATAAACCTCCCTTACTCCTTTTGTGCCCTTTGTCTTTGGGGTTGGCACTGAACGGCTTAAGGCGTCCAAAAACAGATACAAATGTCCTGTCAGATGGTGAGGCGTCATATCCTTATGCCCCACAAGATACAGCATCTCATTCCTGACCGTTTCCCTCATATTCCTACCCTGCTCCTGTCTCAGGAAATGTGCCATCCAGCCCATTTTTTATTTAAGGAAGCTTCCCTTCAAGAGCAGGTACTTAACTCTGGATATTATAATATACACTTTTTCTTGCAAAATCTTGCAGTATTTTCTATAATTAATAGCACAATCTTGACATCTCTATATTCACCTAAATCAAATGCAAGGAGGACTTTATGTATCCTGATCTGACCCTGAAAGAAACCGTAACCCACGGTACCAGAAAGAACCCGCTTATGGCCATTCACTTTACTATCGGACCAGGCACCATATATCCTGACCGCTTTTTTGTAGAGCGCCACTGGCACCCTGACATAGAACTTATCTTAATCAGGAAAGGCTCCTATCTCTGTGAACTGAATCTGGAAACATTCCGTTTGGAAGAAGGGGATATGGCATTTATAAACAGCGAAGAACTGCACCAGCTGACCGGCCTGGGCCAAGACACTGTTCATGATGTAATTCTTTTTGGTCCTGACATTCTGGACTTTTCCTATCCTGACCAGTGGCAAGAGCAGTGGATACGTCCTTTCCTGAATCATGAGCTGTCATTTCCCCATACGCTTTCCCGGGATCACCCAGAATATCCGCAATACGCTGCCCTCTTTAATCAAATCCTTCAAAAAGCCCTGGCCGGAGAAGACGGATGGTACATCCACTGCAAGTTGCTGCTTCTTCAGCTTTTTGTCCTGGCGGCTGAAAGCGGAATGCTTCTGTCTGCCGGACAGCAGCGCCATACAGCAGGACAACACCGAATCAGCCACTATAAGACCATCATCTCTTATATGGAAGAGCATTTCCATGAACCTGTTACCCTGAAGCACCTGGCTGACGCCATCCCCTGCAATCCCCAGTACCTGTGCCGCTTCTTTAAAGAGCTGGCCGGAGTATCCCCCATCCAGTATCTTATTGGCTACCGCATTGAGCGCGCCTGCGGTTTTCTGGCTAACACTTCTCTTCCCATACTGCAGATTGCCATGGACTGCGGATTTGATAATGTAAGTTACTTTATCCGCAAATTTAAAGAGATAAGGGGATGTACTCCTAAAGAATTTCGTGATAAGGCCAAAGGAAGTCCGAAAGTTTGAAAATTCATTACCATTATCAGCACGCTCTAGCATTTTGGTATATATTCATAAAAATCATGATATTTATCACTGTATTTTAATATGTTATACTGGCAATACCAACAAAACAAAGTATGAAATTTTGCAGAAGGAAGGAGTTAGAAGAGAATGAAACGCAGAAAGCAAACCCTCCTACATAGATATTCTGGAACAGCTGGCGCACATACTGGAGCATCATCTTCCCCATTATGAAGCCTATGCATGCCACAGTAGCGGTTCTCACCGCCCTTGGCACCTGGAATGATGTTATGACTCCTCTAGTCATTATGTCAGGCAGCGGCATGAACACCCTGCCATTGGCTCAGATGACCTTCCAGACCCAGTTCGGAACCAATTATAACCTTGCCTTTGCATCATATCTGCTGGCTCTTCTGCCTATTTTGATCTTCTATCTTGTCTGCCAGAAGCAAATTTTAAACGGAGTAGTAAACGGAGCCGTAAAATAGGATGCCATTGGGAAAGGCGGGGACAATCCCCGCCTTTCCCGTTAAAGACTAATATGACAGCCCAAAACCTAATTCATAATAATTCCCGTCCTTATCACGGTAAGCATATGCCTTTTTGTTCTCATCTTTCATTTCTTCTGCCATATATTTATCTTTATCATAGCCAGGAACGTCATTTGGACTTGCACACACGCCGTTTCTGTCTACAGCAAGCACTTCATCTCCTCTGGGCAGGGTAAACGGAAGCTTTCCTGTCGGCTTAAACCTACCCAAGATTACATCTAATACTGCCTCAGGATAAGTGTCAAATCCCCCAACAAGCCCATCCGCCAGCGGCTCTACGCAGCCCAGCTGCCATGCCAAGGTAAAATTAACCGCCCCAATCACTTTGCCGCCTCTGGCCCAGATATTTCTGGATATTTCCTCTATGCGCGAAGCCCCGGCCAAAGTAGTCTCTTTATGGGTTTCACTGACGGGAATCCCCTTGTCATCCACGTCAAAAACCGTCTTATTCTCGCAGATGTCCAATTCCAGGAATCCCTTTGTGGCGGAAAAATACTCTCCGGAAGACGGATAAAGCATCAGCAGGGCATAATCCGCCTCCTCAGGGGAATCTGCTAAGAAATCATCCCGACAGATTTCTTGTCCCAGCATTTTTTTCAGCAGCCCTCTCAATTCAGTTGTCCTCTGCTCCGCTCTTTCCTGATTCTTGGCAAATACCTCCGCATACACCTTCTTTCCCTCCAGCTTTTCCTTTGTCAAGGGAAGAACACCATCATTTTTCAGAACAACCACACTCTTTCTGTGTCCGTCCATAGCCTGATTCCACAAAGTTTTGTCCTCTACCACGGTTTTCGCCTTCTGCGGGCTGCGGTATGGATTCTCAAACATGCCCAGGGCAAACATTTCCGTCAAGGTACGGCACACTGCCTGATCTATGGCCTCTTCCGTCAGTACCAGTTCCTCTGCTGCAAAGCCTTCCGGAACCTTGTTAGACTGATAATATCCCTTTTTTCCCCTTTGGTATGCTTCCAAAGCATACTCATGGTCAAAAAGACCGCTGATTAAGTCTGCACCTCCGTGATTCAGGGCAAATGCTACCCGCTCCGGCTTATCCAGCGCCTCCACGCCCCAGCTCATATTGTGAATTATGCCTGTGTCAGAATTGATATACCCATCAAACCCCATCTGGTCTCTCAGCAAATCCTGAATGAACACTTTATTGTATGCAAATCCATAAGGTTCCATATTTAAGGGCATACCGCTTTTGTCTTTTTGTAATCCGCTTTTGTCTGCTGACGGCTTGGCATAATAAGGCATAACAGAGGAAGGATGGAGATCTACGGCCGCCTGAAACGGCGGCAAATGGTACTTCTGCAGACTTCCCTCTGTGGCATAAATGTTCCACTGCCCTTCTTTGTAATGGGGATCAAACCCGTTTTCTCTTGCTCCTCCGCCTGGAAAATGCTTTATTGTCATAGCCACTCCCTCTGGAGTAACCCCGTCTTCACTGCCTTGAATCCTGGGCATGATTTTCTTCAATATCCGGCTAATCAGCTGCGGGTCCTCTCCAAACGTGCCAAATGTCCTCTGCCATCTTGGGTCGGACATTACGTCGGCCATGTACATATACCCTTTTTTCAGCCCGACAGCATCCCAGGTTGCACGGACTGCATCCGCAAACTGCTCCACAGTCTCCATCCCGCTGCCCAGAGCCGCAGCGGCAATCCCAAGGGTCCCCGGCCAGGCCGGAAATACCCCGGCAGCATCATTCATGCCGAAAACCGCCTCGCCGTTTTCGTTTCTGGAATTGGATGCAGCGCACACCGGAACAAAGCGGGGACACTCCTCCGCCACAGCATGGAGCTGATTTAAAAAGTCGGTCATATCATCTGGGGCAGGGTTGGCCCGCAGAATCAAATGCCTGGCAAACCATTTTTTTATAAGGGTTGTGGTACCTGGAAGGTCTTGCTGTCCAAATATGGTCTTGCCGTGATATTCCGCCTCATCCAAAGTTCCTGATTCGTCCAGTACCACCTGGTGAGAATCTGCTGCTGCAGCCCCTGCCGACGGATATTTTCCCATACGCCAGTCAGAGATAAACAGCTGTCCTGCTTTCTCCTCAAGGGTAAGTTCCTTTACATAGGCCGCAGCCCGAACCTCCGGAGGGTTGCGCCAGTCATTGACCACAGAAAGCCTGCCGGTTCCGTCAATATCTTTAAACGTAAGTTCTCCCTCTGTAAAAACTCTTCGGGTAACAGTGGTAATCAAAGGGCCCTGTTGGTTTTTATAACAGGTAATGTGATCAGATGCTTTTTTTGCCATATTCACAGACTCCTTTCGTTTTGAAAACTCAATATATATAGTATAGCTGTTTTAATCAGAAATTTAATAGGATTATTTCCATGATTTTTAGCATATTCTTTGGTTTCTCTTTTTCACAAGCATCTTGGGTTGTGAAAAGGCGGGGACAGTCCCCGCCTTTTTATGTCAGATTTATACTGCTGCCTGAGCCTTGATTCTGGCAATTTCTTCCTGAATCTCTTCCATCTTTTCCTTTGTTAAAGGATAGAATTTCATAGACACCAGATTCAGAATCCAGCCGATGGCCGGCATTCCAAGATAGCAGAATAAAGTAGCTGCCAGAATTGCGCCGCTGTAAGGAGTCTCCAAAGTAGGAAGTGCTGCCTTAAAGCCGATTACCGCAAAAATGATTGAAACCAGGGTAGAACCCAAAGAGGAAATCAGCTTATCTACAAAGCTGAACAGGGTTCCCATAAGTCCCGGCACATAACGGCCGCTGCGATACGTTTCATAATCTGCACAGTCTGCTGTCATAGGGATTACAATGCTTCCGCTTAAGTTTGAAAATCCCTTCATGCCAATATATAAAAGTACAAACAGAACACCGAACGCACTCCAGGAACTAGGCGCAAGCAGGCTTCCCCATGTGGACAGCTTAGTCAAGGAAAACGTAGGAAGCATCATGGCAGACGCTCCTCCAAAAGCTATCAGCGCCGCCAAAAGCCCTGCACATACAATTGCTCCGATCGAACCTACTATCAGACATTTTTTCTGTCCCAAATAGCGAGCGATATACCCAATGCCAAATACTGAGAACAGCATAATGGGAATGCTGGTAATAGCCGAGTTGGAAGCATTAAACGCATAGTTGCCGCAGATAATGCCAAAGAGACAAATAGTAACCGTAGAATTGCCGGTACACTGAAGGGCCAGCTTATCGCTTCCCGCTGCTACCACAAGCATCTGAATCCCTCTGTTATGCGCCAGAACATCTGCATAATCTTTCAGTCCTACCTTCACCACCTTGCCTGTTCCAAAATATTGCAGCCTGTCTTTACGCCACAGCCCTGCAATGGCAAAGCAGGCGAACACCACTGAAATCCCGGCAAACACAAGCTGCATGTACTGCCACATCTCAGGATTATAGAAAGCGGAAAGGGTCTGCACACCATTTTCCCCTGTTGTCAGCACATTGGCCAAGTTCGGATTCTTTGCCACCATGGCGGCAATTTTTTCCCCGGCCTCTGCTGTGGTTATGGTAAACTTAGGAACCAGGGTGCCGGATAAATATACCGGGAAAAACAGGCTCATAAGAGCAATATTATAAACTGAATCAAACATGGAAAATACCGGTCTCTGTTTTGGGTCATTGGTTAGACAGCTCTGCGCTGATTTCGTAACAACGCACTGGCAGGTATAGCCCACAATATAAACGGCGTAGATAATAATAAATACTGCAAAGCGTACAGCGCTGGGAATCGAGGGTATCAGCCGGAACATAACCAGCGTGGATAAGAACATGATTACCTGTCCTGCCACAATAAAAGGCCTGTTTTTTCCGAACTTGCCATTGGTTTTATCCACGATATATCCTACAAACGGGTCCGTCACTCCGTCCCACACACGCATGATTGTGACGATAGATCCTGCCAGGACCACGCCTACGCCTACGATCCCAATAAGGAAATAGGAAATGGAGGATACTAACATCATATAAGTATTGGTAGACGTATTGTTTAAAGCGTAAAATCCGATTTCCCACAATTTGGCGCGGTGAACGCCGTTTTGTTCAAGAGGTTGTTTTCCCATTAAAAATCTCCTTTCGTATGTACATACCAAATATTGGTATCCCTGAATCACGCAAGCTGGCAGCCATTACAGCCTGGTATCCCATTTTCCACAGAATACCGTATCACTGGCCATTCCCTTAAACTGGCTTCTGCCGCATATTTTTTCAATGGCAGTGCGGATGCTTATCCTGGTGCTTCCATATGCATTGACAAAAGCATGGACTTGAGGAACATCAATCAGGTGATTGGTATAATTCAGGCTGATACCTACTGTAGGAACTTCTGTCACATACCACGGAAGTTCACTAGAATGGTTGCAGCTCCACCGAAGCCTCACATTATTCTCCTGGGCATAACCTTTGATGTTCAATATTAAAAATACCACATCATACTTTGCGGCAAACTCCTTCATAGATCCGCAGTTCATCATGGTCATCATATTTTGCGGCTTTACGCCTTCTGATACTTCCAGATCATGAAAATTAGGCGCCACATCTACCGTGAACCCAGCTCTTTCCAGCTCCTCAATGACTACCTGTTTTACCGGGTCCTTTTCATATCCCTTGCTGGTGGGCGTGGACTGAATAAATACCAGTCTGGCCCTCTTTTTAAGCTCCGGGTTTATGGGAAGATCACCTCTGGTGTCTTTTACTAAAGTAATGCAGTGCTCTGCTGCTTCCTCTGCCAGCCGAAGATGTTCCTCGCATCCCACTACCTGCTCTTTCAGCTCAGGCGCCGCAATTACATTCTCTTTTTGGTAAAGCCCCAGCTTTGCCTTCAGGCCCAGAATCCGGTGCAATGCATCATCCAGCCGCTGGGCTGTAATAACACCGCTTTCGATTCCTGCCTTCATGTAGGCAAAATCCTCCTCCATATCATTGGAAAACAGGAACATGTCGCAGCCGCTGGCAATGGCTTTTGGCACTGCAATTTCCCGTTTCTCCATACAGGCTATGCCTGCCATATGGGAAGCGTCTGTAATAACTACGCCATTAAACCCCATTTCCCCTCTCAAAAGATCTGTCAAAAGTTCCGGTGCCAAAGTTGCCGGCATAATTTCCTGATCCTTAATGCCTGGCCTCAGTTTCCGGCTCATTTCAGGAAGAGCAATATGTCCCACCATAATGCTCTCTAGCCCTTCGTCAATCATGGTCTGGTATACTTTTCTGAATGAAGCATCCCATTCTTCCACGCTTAAGTCATTGACTCCCAGAACCAGGTGCTGATCCCGTTCTTCCACCCCGTCTCCCGGAAAGTGCTTGCAGCAGCAAGCCACATTGCTTTGATGGATTCCGTCTATATAGGCTCTGATATTCTCTATAACACGGTCAGCATTGTCTCCAAAAGCCCTGGTGTTGACAATGGTATTCCGCCAGTTCATGTAAATGTCGGCACAAGGATTGAACATCCAGTTGACTCCTACGCTGGAAGCCTCCTTTCCTGCCACATATCCCATATCATAGGCTGTCTTTGTACCTGCGCCTGCCGCCGCTTCTGCAGCAGTAGCCACAAACGTCCCATCGCTAAGGCATCCGTCCCCTCCGTTATCACAGTTTGCCGCAATCAGCAGAGGAGTCCTGGAGTTATCCTGATACAGCTTGTTCTGATTGTATACCTGATCTCTGTCTCCCCCCTGCCAGCGCAGTCCTCCCTGGTAATATCTATTCAGAGTATTCTTTACAGTCTCCTCATCCAGGCTTTTTCTCATCTGGACAAAAAGCTGGCCTGCTTTTTCATCTAATGTCATGGAATCTATGGTTTTATTGACCCAGGCAATGGCCTCCTCATTAAGGCAGAACGGTTTTGCTTTTAAATCGACCATAAACGGCCTCCTTTTCTTTTAGTGCATGCCTAAAATTCTTATCCTTTATATCCAAAATCAGGAATGTTTGTCCAGCGTTCCCGAAGGTAATGAGCCGCCAGTTTGGGCTTTCTGTCTCTGGTGAAGATTCCTTTCTTGTTTCCTTGGACACGCATAATGCCCTGGCTTGTGGCAAAGTCCGCAAAGTTCCACACCTGTTCCCCCACAAAGTTTTCCAGGCTGTCAGCTACCTGATGATTTACCTTATAATAATCCACCTGATATTCCTCCGTGAACATAACAGGAACCGTATCATGAAGCCCGCAAACCGTGTCTGCACCATACTCTGTAAACATAAACGGCTTTCCAAGAGAATTCCAGAAGCTCAGTTCTTCTTCCAGCATGGCTCTGGCAGCGTCAAGATCGCCTCCGCAGGCATACCATCCATAATAGCGGTTCAAGCAGAATACATCACTGAGGCGGATGGTACAGTCCTCTTTATAATTTTTCATCTGCACGCTGACAATGGTACAGGGACGATGCTGAGGGTCTGCTTCCCTGGCAAGATCATATAAAGGCTTAAAGTATTCATATGCCCCCGGACTTCCGGAATCCGATTCATTGGCAATGCTCCACATCACCACACATGCGTGATTTTTGTCCCTGGCAATCATGTCCCGAATCACATCTTTGTGGTGTTCAAAGGTACGAATTCCACCTTCCTCTACAGGATCAAAAGTATTAACCTTCTTGCCATTTTTAAAGTTGGCGCCTCCGCCGAAATTTAAGTGAACTCCCACAGCCGGCGTCTCATCAATCACCACAATTCCTTCCTCGTCACACAGCCTCATCATCTCTTCACTGTAGGGATAGTGGCTGGTCCGGAAACTGTTGGCTCCCTGCCATTTCATCAGGCTGATATCTTTCACATTCATGGGCATGTTCAGCCCTCTGCCTGCCGGATACGTATCTTCATGTTTTCCGTATCCTTTAAAATAAAAGGGCTGACCATTAATTAAAAATTTTCCGCCTTCCACTTTCACTGTGCGGATACCGTAAGGCAATGTGTAGCGGTCTGCTCCGAATGCAATTTTTATCTCATACAGATATGCGTGCAGCGGCTGCCATAGATGAACCTGTTCCACGTTCAGCACACCTGCTGCCCCCTCTGCTTCTGCTACCTTCTGCCCTTCCCTGTTCCACAGCTCTATGTGAACCGTTCCTTCTCCTACAGTCTCCACCTCATAGCTTATCCTGGCCTTATTCCCTTCTACCTGGGCGTTAAGAGTCACATCCTGAATGTATTCTGTTGGCGTAGTATAAAGCTTTACCGGTCTGGTGATTCCACAATAGTTAAAGAAATCAAAGTTAGGTGAGTTCCGGGGTTTTGCTCCCTTCCACGGAAACAGCCCGCCTCCCAGGATTCCTCCTCCTCCTTCGCTTCCCACTGGCAATGTAGAGTGGTCAATGCGGTTATCCACAGCAATGGTCAAAAGGTTTTCGCCGTCTGTCAAATACTCATTGATCTCGGCCTCAAAAGGCAGAAAGCCGCCTTTGTGCTGGCACACCAGCTTCCCGTTCAGATACACCTTACCTACATGAGTCACAGCTGCCATGCGCAGCACCAGACGCTGGCTTCTCATATAGGAAGGAATCATCAGCTTCCTCTGATAAAACACCCATCCATAGTGGTCGCGAAAATCTACTCCGTCTTTTAAATCATTGTAAGAAGCTGGAACTGCCATGGTCATAGGATCGCTTAAAGGTCTTTCATACCATTTTTCTTCGAATCCATTTCCATTATCCAGCTTAAAATCCCAAACCCCGCTAAGATCCATCAGTCCTCTGGACTCAGTCTGAACCGGATATAACATACAACCCACTCTCCTCTCTCTACATCAAAATTTTTCCTGTCTCATCGGCCCTCATGGGAATCGCCGCCATCAAGTCAATGAGCGTCATAGCCACAGGAATTCCGCTCCAGCAAAATAAGAGATACAAGATTCCCAGAAGCTTTTGTCCCGCATAAAACCGATGGGCGCCGCAAAACCAGCCGCAGCACAGGGCCAGCCTGATATAGGTCTTCCGGTTCACCTTTCTCGGCCCTTTGCTTTTTTCGGTGAGCCAGCCGCCTAACCGTGTCCGCCAGGTTTCTTTTTCCAAAATCCCATACTCTCTTTTTAAATCCACCAGTTCCTGCTGTGCCAAAATAATCTCCATGGGATCGACTGTATCCCTATGTTTCAGTTCCTTTTGCCTGCTCTCCTTCATGGCATTCCTTTCTCTCTGAATAACTCTATGACAAATTTTCCAGAAATTCTTGTTTCAATTTTGCCTCATACTCCCCTTCATAGCGGCCCTCCAAAAATTGAGAGAAAGCCTCATCTATCAGCCGCCTCCAGGACCTGGATTCCTGTTTTACCAAAATAGGGTAAAACAGCACCCGATTTTGGGCTGCCGCCCTTTCATCTCCCGGCGCATCTCCAATCATCAGCACATGGGATGGAGAATATCCTTTTTTCACCATCTCACCGATGCAGTAGGCCTTGCTCCCTTCTGTCTGAGTCAGGCAGAGATCTGCCGAATCCATAAGGGAAAACTTCTCCCACTCTTCCACCACCGCTTCACGATTGGCTGAGGATACAATGGCCACATCCGCCTGCCTATGAAGCAGTTCTACGCCCTCCTTTACGCCGTCAAAAGGCTTTTTCAGCTCTTCCGGAAGGTCCAGGATCGAAAGGTTTACAGCCTGGGACCAGCATAATGCCTTATAAAAAATCTTTTCTCCCGTCTTTTCGTATTGGCTCTTTACTGACGTATTGGACAGCTCTTTGGCTTCCTTAGCCCATTCAGAAAAGGCCTTCACCCCTTCAATTCCCGTGCAGGTTTTATGAACCCATTCCAGAACCATGGAAAGCGCCAGAAAGCGGTTAGATCCCCTGGTCATAGTATACAGATTTACCTGGTTCCAATAATCCAGAACCTCCCTTCTCCAGGGTTCCAGCTTCCACTCCTCCACCACGCAGGGACCAAAGCAGCGAAAGTGTTTGCAGTCCATGGTGTCCATGGCGCACCCGTCAGAGTCAATACATACCAGAAACTCCTTTCTTTTTAAAAAAAGTTCCAATTCGTTCACTGTTTCACCTCCTGTCCGGAATATACAGCATTTTCTACAGTTTTTCCAGAATAATTTTCGTTGATTTCAGCATTATTTTATGGTAAACTAAATAAAGAAATGATTTTATGCTATTTTTTTGTAAAAATATGCTGAATTATTGTAAGAGGTAATGATATGCAGATAGATCTATTAGACTTTATGACAGAAGCCCTGCGCCACGCCGGGATACAGGTGCTTTTGTTGGATGAAGGTTCCCGGCAGATAATGGAAAAAATTGATTATGGGTTTCGTCAGAAGCTGATACCTGATTTTGACTACTCCTTTTTCCTGGAAAAAATGAAGCTGTCTCTGGAAGAAGGCGTACAGTATTTTTTTGAAGATAACCTAAAATTGTGTTACTGCCTGTTTCGCTTCCCTTCCGGCACAGGCTTGCCAGATTCCTTGCAGATCTTAAGTATCGGTCCTTTTATGCCCCGGGTTATTGATACAGGGACCTTTCGCTCCCTCCTAGACAGGCAGAAGGTTCCCCCTCAGTGTCATCAGGACTTTCTTGAATTCTATAACCGAATTCCCATTATCTCCGATCTGGACACCTGGAACCACTCTCTGAATTTCACCCTGGAAAAGCTGGTGGGAATCTCTGTTCCCTATCGGATCATCTCCATGGATTCTATAGAACTGTTTGCCCTGGATTATAAAGACTATGCGATTCCTGATTCTCCTGGCATAGCTTCCAACATCATTGAGGAGCGCTACGGATGGGAAGAAAAGATGCTTTCCGCTGTTGCCGCCGGCAACCTGAAGGAGGCCGCAGAAGCTCATTACCATTTCCTTCAGTATAAGCTGCTACCCAGGAGTTCTGACCCAGTAAGAGATAAAAAGAACATTCTTTTTACGTTTAACGCAATTTTAAGAAAAGCGGTTCAGGCCGGTCATGTCCATCCTCTGCACATTGACAATCTGTCTCGGCAGTTTGCCATTCAGATTGAGAATACCTTTACTTTGGAACAGCTTCACAGCCTGTCTCAAACCATGCTGCGCAAATACTGCATGCTGGTGAACAACTATTCCCGGCAAGCTAACTCTCTCCTGGTGCGCAGCTGTATGGACTATATAGATTTTCACTATATCGAGGAACTGTCCTTAGGAATACTTGCTCAGAATCACTCTGTATCTGCCAGTTATCTTTCCGGCCTGTTCAAAAAAGAGACTGACATGACCATTACAGACTATATCAATACCACCCGAATACGGCAGGCCCTGATTCTTTTAAACACAACAAGCCTGTCTGTAGGCACCATTGCCTCTCGATGCGGTTTTCCTGACTCTAACTATTTTACCAGGACTTTTAAAAAATATCAGGGAATCACTCCCAGAGCTTACCGGGAGAGCATCGGAAAGGTTGCCGGATAAGCCAGGCTGACGGCAGTTTCTTTATGGATGAAACTGCCGTCAATCATTTAAATCCGGTTTCTTCTATTCTTATTTCAAGCTCTGCTTTGCGGTCCACTGCCAAACATGCTCCCCATTATGCACTGGCATATTAAGGGCCGTGTAAACCCATGCCTCATGTCCAGAGTATTCATCGCCGTCAACCACAACGGAATCATAGGCTGTCAGTATGGCATTATTATCTTTCAGAAGATTATAAACCCGCAGCGCAGATTCCTCAAATTTTACTGTCTGGTCATTCTTAGCCTGAACCAGCCACAAAGGAAGGCCTTTCAAAGAGAGCAGTTCCTCATCGGTAATCCGCCGTCCCTCTCCATATGTACTGATATTGGCCTCATCAATAGCAGGACAGACTGCTACTGCAGCTGCAAAAAATCCAGGATTTTTAACCACCATATCCAGGGTCATATATCCTCCGGCAGAGCAGCCATATACGTAGATTCTGTCTGTATCAATGTTGTTGTCTCTCACAATGACATCCAGCAAATCCTTTACTTCCTCCAGGCTGTCTGACCACTCGTTAGGAACCTGCGGCGCCAAAACATATGCTCCTCCGAAGATTTCCTGGGCCTCGCTTCCTGCAAAGGCTACTGCTCCCCTGTTTGCTTTCAGCTGAGAAGTGTTATTGTACAGCGTCCCCCGATATCCTGATTCCCCTCCTCCGTGAAACCATACGATCAATGGGTGTTTTTGTCCGTCCCCTGCATTTTCAGGTTTATAGAATTGATATTTCACGCCAAATAACTGACCGGGATTAAACTTTCTGATTTCCTCATTCAAAATCTCCCCTTGCTTAAACGTCAAAGCCGTCAGCTCTTTGCCGTCCGTTAATCTCAGAGGCTTTGTTATGGTAATGTCATAATTCACATCCAGAGACAGGTTGCACCCTTTCAATGTCTCAAAATTAGCAGTAAAATCAAGCGTAGATTTACCGGCCGTATTTTTCTCAGTTACCAGATCCAGCACCAGTTTGCCGTTCTCAACATAAATATCCTGAACCTGACGCTGCTCCTTATAGGGGCCCAAATGAGTAAGGCCGTCATCACTGACCATCTGCACCGCCGGCCCTACAATGGTTGCCGCCTTTCCTTCAGCCTCCACCTGAAACATGTCCGTTGTAAGGCAGGACTCGTCAATCTCCAGACCTCCCATATCAAAGATAACCTTATCAATAGACTCTCCATAACTGTATATTGTGGAGTGAAGGTCAAAGTTAATTTCCCGCTCTTGAGAAGCTGCCGCACTGAAGCTGAACCCCAAACATACTGCTGATGCCAATAAAACCGTTCCTATCCTTTTCATTTTCTTCTCCTTGTCTCAATGTTCTCTGGTTCCATATAACTGCCCAATTTCCTCTGTTTGTTACGGCCCGTCCATAGCTGGCACCTCCTGACTGAACTTTGCTTTCAGTTCTTCTTTTTTTTGTCTAAATCTTTCAGGATATATCCTGTGGATATACTCAAACACTCTGCGCCCGTTAAATGATGTGTACAGTTCCTTTGGAACCACCTCCACAACGGTCAGCGGATTCTGAATCTTTTTTTGCACCCCGCCGAATTCATATTCAATCTGATATTCCAGCAGCACCATATGAATGCCCTTATCCCCTGTAAACTCTCCTATGGCACAGGATTCCACCTGCCAGTCCCTCTCTTCCCCAATTGCTTTCTTCTTCATATCCAGTGCAATAAGATTAGACATGACTCCGGCACGGTTGTGTACCAGTTCCACATGAAACGGAGCCGTTTTATAGTAATCCTTCAGAATATCCGATATCTTGCAAAGTACGCACCTGCCATTCATCCTGGTATAGTCCGGCAGATCAATAATGTAACAGGGAATGTTGATTTTGCTGCACAGCCCTGCAAACTCTTCTTTCAGATAACCGATGTGGGGGGCCAGAAGAACCATATCGCTTTCCAGCATCTCCACTTTGGCGCTGACCACATCAGCACATCTCATGCGGTACTGATGGCCTGGGTCTGCTTCCTCCATTTTTTTCATCAGAAGGCTGGTTGACATTCCTGCCCCGCAGACCAATAAGATATTCTTCATCACACCTCGATCCTTTCTATGATATCAATCAAATTATCATAAGTTGGATGTTCCATAAGCTTCCACTGGACATGGGCATCACTCAGCAGTGTGGATATAACCTTGTAAAATATGTCTAAATTCTTGCTTACCCCCTGTTCAATAGAAGACAGCAGTATGATCCTGACCCTGCTGTTCTTCCACAGCAGCGGCTTCTTTAACAGGGAAACAGCTACAAAGGTGGTATCTGACATGGGTTTGCAGGCATGTGGAAATGCAGCCATGTCATGAAACTCTGTTGAGGACATCTGCTCTCTTTCCAGCACAAGCTTCTCAAAATCCCAAGGCAGTTCATAGTGCATGCGGCATCTTTCGATGATTGTATGAATAGCATTTTCTCTGTTTTCAAAAAAGTCGGCAGCAAAAAATAAGTCCTCTGGAAAATACTGTTTTATGTCAAACCTGTCAAGTGCCTTTAACTTTTGGGTAATCTGCTGGTTGTCCCTGTGACTGACAAAGTGATCAATCAAAAACACTGGAACAGAGAGCTGCTGCGTAATAGGTATGGTAGAAAATATGCAGTCATACTGATCCATATCCTGCTCTTTCAGCTCCAGTGTTGAACAAATTGTCAATTTCCGGATATATGCTTTAAAATTCTGTTGGAAATAATATTCTAACATCTTTGCACTTCCCAGTCCGCTTGAACATACCAGCAGAATATTCTTTTTCCTTATGTTATCCAGTTCCTTTTCCAGAGACAAATTAATATAAATCGCCAGATATCCTGTTTCATCTTCAGGCAGAACACATCTGTAATGCTGGTTGATAACTCCTGCACCCCTGACAGCCAGCTCATAAGCCGCCAGCAGTTTTGTCTTTATGTCCGTTAAAAGAGGGTTTTTCGTGTAAGTCTTATAGCGGATGCGCTTTATCAGTGAAACCATATGCAGGGACAGGGTCATCCGCAGGTTCAAGTCTTCGGACAGCGGAATATGCGCCTCCTGCCGCAAGATATCCAACATTTCATCTACCAGGCCAAATATTTCCTGACTGACACATATCTCTGCTTTTTGTCCATTGTTCTTTCCGCACAGATGGAGGGTCAGATAGGCCGTTTCTGCCTCGCAGCACTCCATCTGAAGCATCTGACCCATCAGCATCATGATCCCGCATCCCAGGCTGTACTCCTCCTGGATTCTGGCCTCTTCCAGCCATTGTCTGTCCAAATCAATATAGTTCTTGTCTTTCACCCGCACATACGCAATATACAGATAAAGGACAATGCTGCTTAATGCGTCATCGCTGACATGGTATCCTCCTCCTTCAAGACCGGCGATAGAAGAAACCACAATGGCATTTATCTTGTCAAATGTAGGTTTATCTTTTTCCAAATGTCGCCAGTGAGCCATAGCCCGCCTTTTGTTAAATTCACTGCCATCCAGGCACATGCCGTAATGAGGTTTTGCACGGATGGAAATACCGTATTCTTCAAAGTAACTTCTGACTTCTTTTAATACCTGCTTCACGCTTGTCCTTGACAGATGCAGTTCGTCACACAGTTCATCGATCCTGACATAGCCGCTGGTTTCCATAAACCGCTTAAACACGTATTGAAAACGATGGATTTCATCCTGCGGCTGGTCTTCTTGCTGAAGGTATAACAGAAAAGCTTCCGGATCGATGACTGCCAGCCGGTATCCAAACGGGCCTGATTCAATCCTGGCGCCTTTAATACTGCAGGTAATATTTTTTATAATACTGTTTACGCTCCTGACTGACATCTGTATGGCATAAGCCAGATCCTGGCCTGATACGTATTCGTTATTCATTAATTCAATCAGGATCAATCGTTCCTTTTTGTTCATTGTTCCTCTCTGTATGCAGCCTCATCCTGGATTCGAAAGAACGGATAGTATCCTACAAAAGTAATGGCAGTCAAGACCGCCTGCCAGGCCGCACCGGGTATGCCGCACATCAAGAATCCGTCCAGCAAAAAGGGCATCCCCGGAACTCCTGCGGCAAGCCTGGGCGGCGCCACCAGCCCAAGTCTCATAACCCCATAGGTAAGGAGAATAGCAGCCTGGGGAAGTACAAAGAACGGGACAGCCATTAAAGGGTTTGAAATGATTGGAATTCCAAAAAGAATCGGTTCATTGACATTGCACAGGGACGGCAGAACAGCCATTTTTCCCAGGGTACGGTACCTTTCGCTTTTGGAGAAAAAACGCATGAGCATGGCCAGCCCTATGGTACCCCCTGCTCCTCCAAGGGTCAGATAAGCCACCAGTCCCATGGTGATAATGTTCTGCGGGGACTGTCCTGCTGAGAGGGCAGACTGATTATCAGCCCCTGCAGCCATAAACAGCAGCAGGAAAACAGGCATCGTAACCTGAGCACCGTGAATACCGAAAAACCATAATACATCTGATACAAATATAAGAAAGCAGTAAACCGCAAGGCTGCTGCCCATAGCCTGAAGAAGCCTTATGATTGTATCATAAATCCGCTGGGCAATCACCCCTGTGCTATATGCCTGAGTCAGTCCGCATACGGCCAAAAAGAGCCCTATGGCAACAGCCCCGGGGATCAGGGTATTTACCGCATTTTCTATGGATGCAGGAAAACCGTCAGGCACTTTTACAGCCAGGATCTTTTTCCCAGATTCATAGCACATCCCCGCCAGTATGCCCGCTGCCAGCGCCGTAAGCAATCCTTTCGAACCGAAATAGTCTGTCTGTATGCCAGCCGTCATGTCTCCATGTACTGCCGAACCGTTAATCGGAATTACAATAAAAAAGCACAGTAATGATATCAGGCCTGATGTAATACCATCAGCTCCGTTCCCCTCTGCGTTTATATAGGAGTAGCCGGCAGTAAAGGCAAGATATAATGACAAAAGATCAACTGTGAACTTAGACGGCAGTGACAGAAACGGCTTAATCCCTGTTGCTGCTATAAAGATCTGGTATGCTTCTATATCCAAATTATCCAGCAAAGCAAAGATACCGCCCAGAAAAATCATGGGCATAACCATCTCATAGGCTGCTGAAATTGTTCTTAAAGCTCTGTTAGAACCAACTTTCATGGCAAGAGGTCTCAAAGTTTTATAAATGTTCCCGCCAAGTCCTGCCATTCCCTCCCCTTTCCACAAGTCAAAAAAGTTGTGAGGATTCCATATTATAATCTCTGATTATAATTATACATGGATTTCGCCGCTTTTAAAGTCAAAATATTGCCCCTGACACCAGAAACCTTGTGACCCAAACTCTTCTATCTTTTCTTTGCCTTATCTTCCGAAGCCGTATGCACAAACGTATGCCTTTTTCATCTGCCTGCACCCACAAAGCAATATCAGCAGAATACCGCAGCCAATGACCCATGGATGGAAGCCATTTTGTCAGGTGATATTCTGAAAGAAGCAAGACCCCTGCCAGACTATGGAATCGTAAAAAATACGGTAATTGTTTTCAGGAACCCTTTGAGGGGCTATTGCGCCTTCGCTGAAACCTGAGACCGAATTTAAAAGAGAGTTCTTCATCTAGAAATAAAAGGAAGCTGCCCGTCCTGTGCTCCTCACAGTGGTAGCTTCCTTTATTAGGTCCTTGCATTCCCTTTTCAATAACTTGTCTGTACTCTAAAATCCAATCTTCATGCCAAACGCATTTGCCTCTCTCAGCGTCTAAATACGCCGTGCCGCCAGATTAGCGCCGGCCACTGCCTCAGCAATATTCCACGGTTTCGCACAATCCCCTACTGCATAAGTTTCCATGCCGCTTAATCCGTCAAGAAGTCCTGTGTTTGGAAGCATATCCATGGCCTCAATCACCGTATCACATTTGACCACCATGTCCACGCCTGTTTCTCCGGCAATGGTAATCTCCCCGTCTCCCACAGAAACGATGGAAGCATTGGGCCATACTCGGGTACCTCTGGCCAGTATCATGGGATTTACAAAAGTCCTTACCCAGCTGGTCTGCTCCTTATCCATTTTCTCCAGCGGATCAGGCGTGACAATGGTCACATGCCTGCCCTGAGCCTGAAGATACAGGGTCACGTCAATAGCCTGGGCCCCGCTTCCAACAACAGTCACATGCTCTCCCAAATCAGCCCCGGCAAAATCATCAATGGAAATCACTTTAGTGCCTGCAGTTGCGCTAAGCCCCAGGCTGTCCCTTAAACCGCCTGTCGCCAAAATCACTGCGTCAGGAGCTTTCTCTGCAATCAAATCCTGATTCACTTCCTGGTTCAGCACTACTTCCACATTATGAAGTTCCATCTGGCGCACCAGATAGTCCTTATACCTTCCAAGATTTTCATGAGGCCCTTTCACCGCATTGGCAAATGGCAGCAGCCCGCCAAGAAGTCCATTTTTCTCATACAAAGTCACTTTATGGCCTCGTTTTGCCGCCACTCTCGCCGCTTCCATTCCGGCCGGGCCTCCGCCAATTACCATTACATTTTTCACCTGAGCCCCAGGGATCTCTTCATAGCCTTCCGGCATGTCTTCATGATAAGCCCTCATATGGCATGCATTGACACGGCAATGCTCATAAAATCCTCCGTTTTCATCTGTGTCGAAATGACAAGACAGGCAGCGGTTGCAGACACGGATTTCATCCAGGCGCCCTTCTCTCAGCTTATTTACATATTCAGGGTCAGCGATCAGGGGGCGGGTCATAAGCATAAAATCAATTTTCCCGTCAGCCAGCGCTTTTTCAAAATAATCCGGCGCTATGGCCGGGTCCATATAGGTCACGGTTCCTACAGGAATAGACACGGCAGACTTAATCTCCGCTGCAACATTCAGAAGAATTCCGCATCCAGAATGGCTGGCATCCAGTTTTCCCTGGAAATGGCGTGAAAAATCGAATTGGGTTCCAAAAGCTGTGGTTCCGTTAATGCCATAGCCTGTAAAGTACAAATCTCCGGCAAACTCAGCCACATGCATCGCATAAGGTCCGATACGGACGTGGAGTGCGTCAGCCCCGGCTGCCTCCAGCATCTTCGCAATTTCCTTATTCTCCTCCACTGTAGTAAACAGCGTATTTTTTCCTAGATCCTTATCATTTTCTTCAATCCCGTTAATAAGAATCTGCACTGGGAAGTCCTGCCCATTTACCTCCTTGATGCCCTGAATGATTTCTGCCAGAAAACGGGTGCGGTTCTCAAAGCTCTGAGGTCCGTACTCATCATCCCTAGCATTGCGGTTCCTGGATAAAAATGCCTGGCCAATATTGTTTCCGGCAGCATTAATCTCCACTGCATCAAAACCCTGTTCTTTTAAATATTTTGCAGCATCAATAAAATCTTCCTGGAGTTTTTTCAGCTCTTCTTTCGTCATCTGGTCAGCCCTGGCAGATTCATACTCTGCCGCTGATGCCGCATCAAATCCGCTGAATGACGCTCCCATCAAAGACAGCTGATAGCCGCATACGCTGCCCTCGGCATGAATTGCGTCGGTAAGCTCCTTCATATAAGCATCTTCTCGGGTATAGGTCTTATAATGAGCCGGGTAATTGGCATACAAATTAGCAAAATCCTCAACCCATATCAGACTTACGCCGCCTCTTGCCCAGTTAGTGTACTCTGCAATAACCTCTTCTTTCAGCGCCGTAGGAAGGTATGCCGAACCAGCAGCTGACTTTACAATGCGGTGAGCCACGGCGAGAGCGCCAAACTTCCAAGGCGAAAACATAGCTGCTGCCGAAAAATTTTTGATAGTATTACTGTAAAATCCGTCATCTGCTGCCTGAGGATTTAAGTTCTCCGACAAAAATGCCTGTACATTCCTGGAATTCTCCGGGGCGCCAGCTGTTCCGTCCTTTGCCATAACCTCTGCAGCTGCCGCTGTGGTTTCTGCCTGGGTTTCTGCAGCTGTAGTTTCAGCTGCCGTGGCCCGGGACTCAACGGCTGATGTGTCCGGCTCCCTGTTTTGTGCGGCACATCCTACAATACCCATAGCCATGACGCTTGCTGCACCGGCTGCCGCACCTTTCAGAAAATCTCTCCGTGATAATTTTGTCATTGGTTTTCCTCCCCTTTCCTGACAGGAGTTTGGAATCTTTCTGCTTTTTTATCTCCTTGTCTTTGGAGCGTTGCGCTTCCAGGCTCCTGTATGCTTTCACTATAATATGTATATGACAAATATATCACAAAGCTGTTTCTATAGGCTATCAACTTTTTCTTGGACAGCCTTAACAAAAAACTGTAGCCCAGGTCTCTAATTTCCTGTACAATAAAGAACAGAAGTATGAAAGGCATCAGCAGAAAGGGAAGAATATGGAATACCGCCAACTGGAATATTTTTTAAAAATATGCGAAGCCGGAAGCATCTCCAGGGCTGCAGCCAAACTGTACATCAGTCAGCAGGCCCTAAGCAAAAATATCGAAAACCTGGAAAACAGTCTTGGCTTGCCTTTGTTTTACCGTTCCCCCCGAGGGCTGACTTTGACCCGTTACGGCGAAGTCCTCCGCAGCGAAGGCGAACACCTGCTGCGCCGCCACGACGAAATCTTATCCCATCTGAAATCACTTCAGGACGAATACATGCAGACGGTATCCGTGGCATTTTACAGCGGAATGCTGACTCAGTTTCCTCCGGATTTTCTTGAAAACTTTATAGAGCGCCATAAGGATACACGTTTTCATTTTTACAGCTACTATGACAATGAGCACAACCGCAGGCACATGAACACAGATGTGGATTTATTCTTTTCCTCCAATGCCATTACACGGCCCGACATGGATTTGCTGTATGAATGCCACAGGCCCATGTACCTGCTGATGGGTCAGGATCACCCCCTGGCCCGTCAGGACGGAATCCGTTTGTCTGACCTGCGGGGTGAATATATGATGGGAATCAACGCTGACTATGACAGCCAGGATAAGCTGAATCAGGCTTTAAGACAAAATGGGGTAGTTTTTCAGACCCTTTTAAGCGATGCAGAGCAGGCCTTCTCCTACTCCCTTATCCGTGACTTCCACGCCATCGCCTGCTTTGCCGGCCCCAGCTTCCTGGTTCCCCAGGGCACAGTCCGGCGGCCTATTGTTGACGGCGAATTTATATGGAATTTTTATATCTATGGGCGCACCACTGGCCGCAGGCCTCATGCAGCCAGCGACCTGGTGGAAGAAATTATCCGTTTTCGGGAAATGGATTAATCAGAGAGTCCCATGGACATATTCCAGGGCCAGGCTGTCCCTGCATATCTTATCCATAACCTAGTCCTTTGCACAATGGCCTGGATTTTCTGCCGGTAAATATGAACAATCTGCAGATTACCACGGACAAGTCTGCAGAGTATGCCGGCGCTCCTCCTTGAATAGTTCAGAGCATGTCTGTAGCAGTTTGGCTTGTTTGGAATATTATGTATAATAGGAAAAGACCTGCCCAGCTGCAATTCGGCCGTGGCAAAGGAGGATTTATATATGGAGAATCAGCTGGTATGGAAGGATGAATTCAATATAGGAATAAAGATCATTGATGATGAACATCAAAGACTTTTTCGCATTATCAGCAAACTTTTTACTCTGAAGGGGGAAGAAGCAAAAAGCAGACGAGCATGCCAAGAAGGGATCAAGTACTTTAAGTCACATGCACTGAAGCATTTTGAAGATGAAGAAAAATACATGGAATTAATCTGCTATAAAGATATTAAAATGCACAAGCGCCTGCATCAGGACTTCCGGGAGAATTCCCTTCCGGCATTGGAAAAAGAATTACTGCAGGAAAACTATTCTCTTGCCGCAGTCGAACATTTTTTGGCTGTCTGTGCCGGATGGCTCATAGGACATACCCTGACCGAAGATATGGCCATTACAGGAAAAAATACGAGCAAATGGGCAGAACTTCTGCCGCAGGAGGAACTTGTTGCTATAGAAAAGGTAATTCTTGAGCTTTTAAAAAACATGTTCCAGCTAAAGGCGCAGGTAATCAGCAATGCTTATGACGGAGAAAAATTTGGTAAAGGAGTATATTACCGTCTGGTTTACAGCAAAGAACAGGATGACAAAAAATGGGAAATTCTTCTGGTTTTTGAAGACAGCATTTTAATCAATACCGTGGGGAAACTAATGGGAGTCCAATCTGACAAACTGGATATTATGCTGCTTAATGCGGTCAGGTATACGGCATGTCAGTTTGTGAGACATGTTATGAATCATTATCCTTCTATCCATTCCTATAATATGACAGAAGAAAATCTTCTGACTTATGAACAGTTTCATGACATCTTTGAAAAGAAAAAGCCGCAGATCAGCCTTTTATTCAGCACGGATGAAGGATATTTTTCTTATTGCGTCTTTGCACCCCATTTACTTAAGAACAGCTTCTGGATTCCCCTTAATGTAAGCAATGCGGTGAATGAAGTCGAAAAATACCTTCTGGCGAAAGAAAAAAATACAAAGCGGAAGGTTCTTATTGTAGATGATTCCATCACCATACGTCAAAGAATTAAGCGGCTGCTGTCTGAGGATTACGACGTTTCAGAGGCCAGTTCCGGAATGGCTGCAATCCGATCAATTACTCTTGACAGGCCGGATCTGGTGCTGCTGGATTATGAAATGCCGATTTGCGACGGAGTCCATGTGCTGGAAATGCTCCGCTCAGAGAAGGACTTCGCAGATATTCCGGTTATCTTTCTAACCTGCAAAGATGACAAGGAAAGTGTAAAAAGAGTTCTGTCCTTAAAGGCAGACGGATATTTATTAAAATATTTAAATCCAATAGATATTAAAAAACGAATTGATAACTTTTTTTAAGAACATGATCCCTGTTTACCCGCCTCCCCTCTATAAAGCAAGAGGAGGCGGAGATTGGGGTAAATCCATACTGATTATATCTGAACGCCACTTGTTGACAAGGCTCTTCCGTCTGCTGTAACAGGTGCTTTTTTTCTTCCATTCCCTCGTGCCCTGCCTTTTATCTATCATACTTCATCCGCCAAAAGCCTTTCCACATCCAGAAGCCCCCACCCCTGCCGGTTCTTTGGAAGTCCCAGATCTACCGCCCTCTCCCGCAGCCGCAGTTTCACGTCCCGGTTGGTCATACATGGATACTTTTCCAGCAAAAGTGCAATAGCCCCGGCCACAACAGGGGTTGCCATGGAGGTTCCGCTTTTTACCGAATACTGTCCCTCCTGATTGCTGCAGCTGGTAATGGCCGCTCCTGGGGCAAGAATCTCCGGTTTGCATACGCAGGCTCCTGTTGGCCCTCTTCCGGAGTAGTCCACCATCCTTGTACCCATGACATTAACTTCCTTATCATCATCATTGCATCCAACCGTAATCACTTTTCTGCTGATTCCAGGCGTAGTCACTGTCATCCTCCCGGGGCCATTGTTTCCCGCCGCCACCACTACCACCAGCCCGTCATCCCATGCCGCATCCACTCCCCGGACCAGAGCAGAATTTTCATTCATATTCCGCCTTGAATAAGAACCCACGGAAATATTCACCACACGGATTCCCAGATTGTCCTTCTGCTCCCGAATCCATCTAAGCCCTGCAATCACATCTGACGCATAGCCTCCCCCTTTGGAATCCAGTACTTTTACACTGATCAGATGGCATCCTGGGGCAACGCCCTGGTACATTCCTTCAGATGCTTCCCCACTGCCGCCGATAATCCCCGAAATATGGGTTCCGTGGCCGTTATCATCATAAGGCATCCTTCTCCTTCTCACCACGTCATAAAAAGCAGCGATACGCTGTCCAAAATCCACATGGGGACAGATGCCTGTATCCAGTACTGCAACCCCAACTCCACTGCCGGTCCACACACTGTCGTCACCTATATTGCAATGAATCAACTGTTTTGCACGATTCACAATTCTTTCCTTATATTACCGCTTTCTTTTAGAATATTCCAAATTCGGTCCAATGGTTTCCCACTATGAAAAAATCATGACCGTCCGGCTGTGGACGTACCACCACACATGAAAGTCTGGCGTGTGCATTTGGCATCTCTGAATTTATGCCGCCTAATCAGCGGCGGACTTTTAAAGTAATAGAATCGGCCTCTCTTCTTCTTAAGCCTCGATTTTATACAATGCGTAATAGTCCGAATCCAGATTATCCATAGCCTGTGCATACCATCTTCTTGCATCATCAAGGGCTTTGTTATAAATAATCGGTGCCAGCTTTTCCTCAAATAACTCCAGAAGCTGAATCTGCTCAATTATCCCAATCTCTTCCCCTCTCTGATCCAGATAAAATGCCTTTATTTCATTATTAAGTTTTTCTTTCTGCCCATCTGATAACTTTATCTGCGGCAAAGCCTCTCTTTTTTTCATAAAAGCTTTTTGTCCCCTTCCTGATCCTCACCTGCATAAAATATGAATCCCACCTGCACTTCCTTGCTTTATCTTATTTGTCAGTTTCAGTCACTAAACTTCCTCACCTTTTTAATCACAAATCCATCTCTGTTAAAGAAAAATCTGTAAATATGCCGTTCTGTGTTCTTGCCTCCTCCAAAATCCCGGAAACAATCAGGCTGATTTCCAGCATCCTCTTTTCCTTTTCCCAGTCTCGTTCCCTGATCATCCTCTGAAACTCCTTAAATTCATAATACAAACGATTTTCAGGATTCTCCGTACCGTATCTTACAGTTTCTCCTATATTAGGCATGAATTCATAGCTTTCCATCTGGCTCATAGGTTTGGGAATCACAAAGCATCCATCTGTTCCCTGGATGCTGCAGCGCACTGGGGCTTTGCAGTCCTTGGCTCCAATGGCAGAAGCCTTAAATGTGCCGTAATCCAGAGTCAGAATCCCGCTGGTATCAATACCCCGCTCCACATTGGCCTCATAGATTACCTTTTCTGGTTTTCCGAAAAGCCCCACCATAGCATGGATATTGTAGACATTCAGATCCATCAGTGCACCGCCTGCCCGGGCAGGATCAAAAGCAGCCAGGATCTCTCCCTTTTTAAAAGCATCATACCGGGAAGAGTATTGGCTGTAATTAAAGCTGACAATCTTTAGGTCTCCTGCCTGGGCCAGATGATCTTTCAGAGAACAGTACGCCGGAAGATAGTGAATGTTCATAGCCTCAAACATCATTTTGCCCTGACCTTTTGCCGTTTCCATCAAATCCTTAAGCTGTACAGCATTGGCTGTTATAGGTTTTTCAATAATAACATGCTTTCCATGCAGCAAAGCCTTTTTAGCAAATTCATAGTGAAGGTGATTCGGCAATGCCACATATATCGTGTCCACATCGCTGTCCAGCAGTTCATCATAATCCAGATAATAAGCATCCAGCCCATTTTCCCGGCACAGTGCCTTTGCCTTTTCCTCTGACTCTTTTCTCCCCAGAACTGCAATATAGGAAAACGCAAGCCTGTTTATGATCTCCATCACCAGATTTGCCATCATCCCTGTTCCCAGTATCCCGATTCTCATGCTGACTCCTCCCAATCTCTTTTCAATGTGCAATTCTGCCGCCCCTAAAAAGGTTCGTTTTCAGACAGGTTTATGTTACAGATCTTCTCCATTTGATGCAATCACCTTTTTATACCAGTCAAAGGATTTCTTTTTTCTCCTTTCATAGGTACCGTTTCCGTCATCATCCACATCCACATAGATAAATCCATATCGCTTGCTCATTTGGCAGGTAGACATGCTTACCATGTCAATGCAGCCCCAAGGCGTATATCCCATCACATCCACACCCTCTTCAATGGCATCGGCAATGGCCTGTATATGCTCTTTAAAATACTGGATGCGGTAATCATCCTGAATACTGCCGTCCTCTTCGATCTTATCACGGTTTCCCAATCCGTTTTCCACAATAAACAAGGGCTTCTGATATCTGTCATACAGCTCTATCAGAGAAATGGTAAGTCCTGTCGGGTCAACCTGCCAGTTCCACTCTGTCGTATCCAGATAAGGATTCTTTACCCCGCTGGTCAGATTTCCGCCTACCAGTTCTTTATCCCCGGTGTCAATGCTGGTGACACGGCTCATGTAATAGCTGAAAGACACGAAATCAACCGGATATTCTTTTAATATATTCTCATCATCCGCTCCAAACTCCACCTGTATGCCTTTCCGCTTCCACTCATTCTTAATATGTTCAGGGTACTCCCCCCGAACCTGCACATCAGAGTAAAAGAAATTCTTGCGGTTTTCTTTCAGTGCCTGCAGCATATTCCCCGGATGGCAGTTTTCCGGATATGTAAGGGTGCGGGTGATCATGCACCCCATCTGTGCATCCGGAATCATCTCATGAAGCAGCTTTGTGGCAAGGGCGCTGGCCACAAACTGGTTGTGAACCGATTGATATATAATCTCTTCCCACTTATCTTCCGGATACCGGTCCTCCACCAGCCCGATGGTGGTAAAGGGATGACGGAACACGCTGTCAATCTCATTAAATGTCAACCAATAATGCACAAGCTTCCCGTACCGTTCAAAAACAGTCCTGCAGAATTTCAGAAATAAGTCTATAACTTCTCTTTGGTACCACCCATCATAATGATTGGACAGATACAGGGGCATCTCATAGTGATGGAGAGTAACAAGCGGTTCGATCCCCCGTTTCTTCATCTCCATAAACATTTCTTCGTAATGTTTCAGCCCTGCTTCATTTGGTTTCTCTTCGACTCCTGTAGGATAAATCCTGGTCCATGGAATGGAAACCCGCAGCGTCTTAAATCCCATCTCCTGAAACAGATCCAAATCCTCTCTATACCTGTGATAAAAAT
>CATLBO010000034.1 GCA_949879025.1 uncultured Hungatella sp.
GCGGCTTTTCAGAATGAGACTCTGTGCAGGATCACGACTACAGTCAGCTATCAGCTTCCGGCTACTAAAAATGCAGGGGCAAAGACCATAACCATGGGGCATAAGATGGTATACCCCAATGACTCCAGGTATTATGAAGGGATTATCGGGGGAAAAACAGGCTATACTTCTCTGGCAGGAAATACCCTGGTAACCGGGGTTCAGAGAAACGGTGTCCGGCTCATTGCCGTGGTGATGAAAAGCAAATCAACTCATTATGCGGATACCAAGGCGCTGCTGGATTACGGATTTGCAGTTATGGAGGCACAGGCGGGGGGAACTGCGGTTAAGGACAACAAGACGCCAGATCCAAGCGTCGGCACTGCAGCAGGTCCGGGGTACGGGGACAATTCCTCTAAGACGCAGTCATCAGCAGGCCCGGGAGGAGAGGATAACGGGAATTCAGGAACAAACAAGTCACCGGCCAGGGTGGTTTCGGCATGGTTCCAAGACGAAAAAGGATGGTATTACATAAAACAGGACGGAAACAGGGCGGCAGGCCAATGGCTGAATCTGGACGGGACAGAATACTGGATTGACAGCGACGGATATATGGCTACAGGATGGCGGCAGTTTACCAACGGGGCCTGGTATTATTTCCGCTCCAGCGGAGCTATGGCCGCTGACTACTGGGTGGAGGATCACGGTAAATGGTTCTATTTAGGAAGTCAGGGAGCGATGCTTACCAACACCCGGACGCCGGACGGATATGAGCTGGGGGCTGACGGAGCTTGGATACCGTAAAGAAAACGCAAAAGGAGTTTGATTGCGGGATGCAGGCAACAGCATGGGGAGCGTTTGAAAATAAGACAGATTAGATATATGGATGGAAAGGGGGCTGCTGCGTGAAAAGCTGATATTCATTGCAGCAGCCCTTTTTGGATGTTTACATAAAAACAGGTTAAACATCAAGAGGCATCAGAGGTTCCGGGTTATCGCTGATATGATTGTCATACATTTCCGGTATAGGAAAGGCATATTCACTGTTGTCCATTCGAAATTCCATGACTTCTTCTACAGAACATTTCAAAATGGTACACAATACGCCAATGGTGTGGGTGGAAACATATTGGTTGTTTTTCAGGCGATTGATCTGACCGGAGCTGAAGCCATAGTACTTGATAAGCCGGTATTGGCTGATGTGTTTTTTCTTCATGGTTTTCCACAATGGGTCGTAGATAATCATTTGTAATCCCCCTTCTTAAATCTATTTAAACCCTGTCTGATGTGATAAGTATATTGTCCATAATTGGAAGATAATGGAAGAAATGGTAATAGTAGGGGGAGCGAAAGGACGTTGGGAATCATAACTTGACGGAAAAAGAAAGAAGCATGTATGATACAAGACGAGGAGATGAGAGAATGAAGGAAAAACTATATACCATTGAGCTTCATGATGCTTTGACGTCAGAAGACGAGTGTGCTTTTTGCTGGCTGGAAAGAAAACTGGAGCAGGAGGCCATTGAGTTTGTCCTGGGGTCTTCCTATATGGAAAGCGATATGCGTGATAAGACGGACAGGGCAGGATTCTGCCGCTGCCACACTAAAGCTATGTTTGATTACGGCAATCATCTGGGCAATGGGTGGATTTTTAAAACCAGGCTTACGTGGATGCGGCAGGAACTGAAAAAGCAGATGGATGGGTTTTCGCCTCAGCCGGCTGCCATGTTTGGGAAAAGGAAGAAAGGCAGTGAAGAATGCTCATTAAGCAGCTGGATACGGCAGGAAGAAACCCATTGTTATGTGTGCAGAAGGGTGAAAGAAACTTATGACAGAGTGCTGGATACGTTTATTTACCAGATTAAGCATGAAAAGGGGTTTTTGGATTTGGTAATGAAGTCCAAGGGGTTCTGCATCCATCACTTTGGGGATCTGGTACAGGTGTGTGACAGGGAATTGGGGAAGAAGGAAAAGGAGCAGGTGTTTCCTGCGCTGTTTCAGCAGATGGACAGGGAGTTGCTGCGGATGCAGGAGGACATTGACTGGCTGATTGAGAAGTATGACTATCGGAATCAGGATAAAGACTGGAAGAACTCCCAAGATGCAGTGCAGCGCACCATGCAGAAAATTATTGGAGGACATCCGGCAGATCCTGTGTTTAGAAGTCAGAAATAGAAGTATAGTTTTGCATTTCAGGAGAATACTACCTTTATAAAAACCAAATAAAGGAGATAGTTTGCAATGCAGAATTTAAAAGACAGCGAGACAGTGAAGAACCTTATGCGGGCTTTTGCCGGGGAGAGTCAGGCCAGAAACCGCTATACCTTTGCAGCAGGGATTGCCAGGCAGGAGAAGCTGCCGGTTATTGAGGCGGTATTCCAGTTTACAGCAAAACAGGAAAAGGAACATGCAGAGATTTTTTATAATTATATGAAGGAACTGTCAGGAGAAACCATTCATATTGACGGCGGGTATCCGGTGAATATTTCCCAAAAAACTTTGGATCTGTTAAAAGCTGCCAGGCATAACGAGTATGAGGAGCATGACACAGTATACAAGGCTTTCGGAGATAAGGCCAATGAGGAAGGATTCCAGGAGATTGGCAGGGTGTTTCATCAGATTGCAGCCATTGAGAAGGTACATGGAGACAGATTTCAGTTATTTGCAGATCTTCTGGAGCAGAACAAGCTGTTTGCGGCAGATACGGCTACAGGGTGGATGTGCCTAAACTGCGGCCATGTGCTGACCGGAACTCAGGCGCCGGCCATATGCCCGGTGTGCAGACATGAGCAGGGATATTTTATCAGGCTGGAACTGGCTCCTTATACGAAGATGTAGTTTTTGATTTGAAAAAGATTTTACGTATGGAGCAGCTTATGTGGAAAATTATAGCGGCAGCAGGGGCAGCGGCGGCAGGATGCTGTCTTTGCTCCTTCTATGAAAGAAAAAATTTTGTTACGGATATATATGAACTGACATCAGAGAAGGTAACCAGGGAGAGGACATTTGTATTTTTATCGGATCTTCATGATAACACCTTCGGCCAGGGGCAGAGAAAGCTTTTAGAGGCAATTGATAAAGTAAGTCCATGCGCAGTGCTGATAGGGGGAGACATGATGGTTGTGAAAAAGAGGGCGGACTTGGAAACCGCCCTGTTTTTGGTGGGGAAGCTGGCAGAGCAATATCCGGTGTATTATGGAAATGGCAACCATGAAAGCCGCATGGACAGGAAACGGTATCTGTATGGTGACAAGTATGATACATTTGTAAGTGAGCTTAAAAAAAGAGGCGTGTGCCATCTGTCAGATAAAAGTGCGGAGTTTGATCAGGAGGTGCGAATCAGCGGGCTGGACATCCAGAGGAAATATTACGATAAACGTATCCCTGGGGACAAGATGGATGTGTCTTACATAGACAGACAGCTGGGAAAGGCGTCCAAAGATAAATACCAGATTCTTTTGGCGCATTCGCCGCTTTTTTATAAAACTTATGGAGCGTGGGGAGCGGATTTGACACTGTGCGGGCATTTTCATGGAGGAACCATACGGATTCCAGGCCTTGGAGGGCTTATGACGCCTCAGCTTCATTTTTTTCAGGAAAGCTGCGGAGGACATCTGAAGGCAGCAGGAAAAGATGTGGTGGTCAGCAGAGGACTGGGGACGCATTCCATTAATGTGAGGATTAATAACCAGGCAGAGCTGGTGGCAGTGAAGATAAAACCCAGGAATGTACAGTTGTGAGCCAGTTTTAATGCCGCTTCCGTAAGGCTGCTGCACATAATGGGTGTGATCCGGGGATTTACAGAAATGGGGATGTCTGATATACTTTGCTAAGCGGCATCTGCTGTCTGGAGAGCCGGGATGTTTTCCGAAGGCATAAGGGAAGGCGCAGATATGTTACTGCAGAACAAGATCAGGAGGCGGGATCATGGCGGGAATTTCCTATAAACTGGATAATTTTGAGGGGCCGTTGGACCTTCTGCTTCACCTGATTGAGAAGAACAAGGTAAGCATTTATGATATTCCCATTGTACTGATTACAGAGCAGTACCTGGACTATGTAAGCCATATGGAGACAGAGGATCTGAATGTAGTCAGCGAGTTTCTGGTAATGGCGGCAACATTAATTGATATTAAGTCAAGGATGCTTCTTCCGGCAGAGGTAAATGAGGAAGGCCAGGAGGAAGATCCCAGGGCGGAACTGGTGGCCCGGCTTCTGGAGTACAAGATGTACAAATGCATGGCCCTGGAACTTTTGGAACTGGAACAGGGGGCTGGGAAACATTTGTATAAGGCTTCCACCATACCGGAGCAGGTGGCAAAATATGAACCGCCGGTAAATCTGGATGAACTTCTGGGAGATTTGAACCTGGCCAGGCTCCAGGCAGTCTTTGAGTCGGTTATGAAACGGAGAGCGGACAAGATAGATCCTATCCGCAGCAGGTTCGGAACCATAAAACGGGAGCCCATAAGCCTGGAAACCCGAATCGGTACAGTGATGAACTTCGCCAGGAGCCACAGAACGTTCAGCTTCCGGCAGCTTTTAGAACGGCAGGGTGACAGGCTGGAAGTGGTGGTCACATTTCTGGCTGTGCTGGAACTGATGAAGATGGGGAAGATCTATCTGACCCAGGATGAACTGTTTGATGATATGAACATAGAGACTCTGGAGCAGGAAGGGGAAAGCGGGGAGCTTGAGCTGGAAGGGCTTGGGGATTTTGAAGGGTAAAGATAAGGATGAGCGAAAGAAACCATGGGACGGACAGAAGCGCTGCAGAAGCCGGTGAAACGGCTGTTGCAGAGGAAGGCCGGGATTCAGAGAAGAAAACAGGCCGGGAAGCTTTGACAAGGCAGCAGAAACATAAGACAGGAACGGGAAAGGAAGAAGTTTCTGGCCAAAACAGGGGAAAGCAGAAGCGGGATAAGAGACAGGAAGCTATTGTGGAGGCAGTGTTGTTTACAATGGGGGAATCTGTGGAGCTTCGGCAGCTGGCAGCAGCCATTGAGGGAAATGAGGGTGAGGCCAGGCAGGCTGTGGAAAGCTTAAAGCAGCGGTATGACAAAGAGAAAAGAGGAATCCAGATAATTGAACTGGACGGATGTTATCAGATGTGCACCAGAGTGGAGTACTATGAGAATCTCATCCATGTGGCAGCCACGCCGAAAAAGCATATGCTTACAGATGTGGTTCTGGAAACCCTTTCCATTATTGCCTACAAACAGCCGGTGACAAAGCTGGAGATTGAAAAGATCAGAGGCGTAAAATCAGACCATGCAGTGAACCGTTTGGTGGAATATAATCTGGTTCAGGAGGTGGGCCGCCTGGATGCGCCTGGGCGGCCGGCGCTGTTTGCCACCACGGAGGAATTTCTGAGAAGGTTCGGAATCGGTTCCAGGGAGGAACTACCTGACATGGACCCGGTTCAGGCGGAAGAACTCCGCAATGAGGTGGAAGAGGAACTAAATCTTCACATGGATGAAGAGAACCATTTGGATTAAAACAACAATGGCTTAAAGTAAGGAGGATGGTCATGAAGAAGTCAGTGGGGATCGTTACAGACAGTCACAGCGGTATTTCCCAGGAGGAGGCAGCAAGACTTGGGATTATGGTACTGCCTATGCCGTTTTACATAGATGGCCAGTGCTATTATGAGGATGTGACTCTGTCAAGGGAAGAATTTTTCCAGAAGCTGGATTCAGGTGCGGAGATTACTACCTCCCAGCCTTCTCCGGCTGAGGTGATGAAGCTGTGGGATCAGGCTCTTGAAAAATATCACCAGATTGCATATATGCCCATCAGCAGCGGCCTTAGCGGCTCCTGCGCCACTGCGGCTGCCATGGCCCAGGAAGAACCATATGAAGGGCGGGTGTTTGTGGTGGATCACGGGCGTGTATCCACGCCTCTGCACCGGCTGATTTTAGATACGATGGAACTAATCCAAGAAGGGTATGGCGCAGAGGATATAAAGCATGTGGTGGAGGACTCCAGAGAAGATATGGAGATTTACATAGGGGTGGATACTCTGGAGCACTTAAAGAGGGGAGGAAGGATCACTGCGGCTGCGGCTCTTCTGGGAACCGTGCTTAATATAAAACCGGTATTAAAGCTGGACGTGGGGGTTTTGGATTCTTTTAAAAAATGCCGCGGATTTATGAAGGCGAAAAAAATCATGATTGAGGCCATGGGCCATGATATGGATACCAGATTCAGGGAGCAGAAAGAAAAAGGGGAGCTGTATCTTCTGGCAGCATCCAGTGCTTCTGAGGAGGAAACGAGACAGTGGGTAAAGGAGATCAAGGAGGCATTTCCCGGAATGGATGTTATGTGTGACAACCTGTCTTTGGGCGTATCCTGCCATACAGGCCAGGGAGCTTTGGGCATCGGATGTGCCTGCAGGCCAAGGAGGAGGGTATGAGGCTTTTTTTGACAAGCAGCCCCTGCAGCCCTTATCCTCAGAAGGACGGACAGATCTGCTATGGCTACAGTGAGGAAAACGGATTTTTAAAGCAATATAAAGAGGGATGGGAGCCGGGATGCAGCTGCCTGATGGTAAGCGCCGACCCCTATGACTTCAGCCATAATAATAAGATGCAGCAGGAATTTAAAGGGTTTTTTGATATCAGCCAGATCCCTGTGTCCCGCCTGATTCTGTGTGATGAGAGGAACCAGAAGGAACTGCCCCGGTTTCTTGAACAGTGCAGGCTGGTGATCCTGGCAGGGGGCCATGTTCCCACTCAGAATGCGTTTTTTGAAAGAACTGGCTTGAAGAAGCTGATGGAAGGATATAAGGGAACGGTTATGGGCATCAGTGCCGGAACCATGAACTGTGCCAGTACGGTGTATGCCCAGCCGGAGCTTGAGGGTGAGTCGGTAAATCCGGAGTATAAAAGATTCCTAACAGGGCTGGGGCTGACAAACCTAATGATTCTTCCCCATTATCAGGATGTAAAAAGCCATATGCTGGACGGAAGGCGGCTGATGGAGGATGTTACTTACCCGGACAGCATGGGCCGCACGTTTTACGCTCTGGCAGACGGAAGCTATGTTCTTGCCCGAAACGGGCAGGAAACACTTTATGGAGAAGCCTACCGGATTAAGGATGGGAATATTAAAAAAATATGCGAAAAGGGAGGGTGTGTGGAGCTCTTCCATTAACAGACAGCCTGTTCTGCGGGGATGCAGGGCAGGCTTTTTGTGTGTGGAGAAAAAAATGGTTGCAATATACCCCGTGGGGGTATATAATAAATACATAGCATATATACACCGGAGGGAATATGGCATATGGAAAATAAGCAGAAGCAGGAAGACAGCTGCCAATGCTGCCACAAGACCAAGGAGCGCTCTGATAGAGAATATAAGGATTTGATTCATCGCCTTAACCGGATTGAAGGCCAGATACGGGGAATCAGGGGAATGGTGGAAAGGAACGCCTATTGTCCCGAAATCCTGGTTCAGGTAGCCGCTGCCAATGCGGCCCTCAACAGCTTTAACAAAGTGCTTCTGGCAAATCATATAAGAACCTGTGTGGCCAGGGATATAAGGGAGGGGAAAGAAGAAACTATTGATGAGCTGGTGACAACGCTGCAGAAATTGATGAAATAGAAAAAATCAAGGAAGCAGAAGGCAAGGGAGATCTGGTAATTATTCCCGCATTCTCAGCTGATTTGTTTTTCAGAGTCCGGGCAACGATAAAACATAGGAAAGGCCAGGGCTGCTGCTTAAGAGGCGGGGAAGTTCCCCATGCGGATATGTGGTGACAAGCATCCAGGCAATGGATGACTGAAATAGGGATAAAGGAGGCACAGAGGACAGGATGAAACAGTATACAGTAACAGGCATGAGCTGTGCGGCGTGCAGCTTGCGGGTAGAGAAGGCAGTGGGAAAGGTGTCAGGAGTAGATTCCTGCTCCGTAAGCCTGCTGACCAATTCTATGGCAGTGGAAGGGGATGTTTCACCAGAAGACATTATTGCGGCTGTGGAGGAAGCCGGATACAAAGCTTCCGTAAAAGGTGCCCAGGGACAGGAGAAGACGGCATCAGGAAGCTTAGACAGGGAAGATATGCTGAAAGACAGGGAAACTCCTGTTTTGAAGCAGAGGCTTGTGTGGTCTTTGGGATTTCTGATTGTGCTTATGTACATTTCCATGGGGCATATGATGTGGAATTGGCCGGTTCCCGCTTTTCTGGAGGGCAACCACATAATCATGGGGCTTTTGCAGCTTCATCTGACGGTGATTATTATGATCATCAACCAGAAATTTTTTATAAATGGATTTAAAAGCCTGCTTCATGGGGCGCCGAATATGGATACCCTGGTTGCTTTAGGGTCTGGGGCTTCCTTTGTATACAGCTTGTATGCTTTGTTTGCCATGACCGATGCCCAGGTAAAAGGAGACATGGAGGGAGTCATGGCCTATATGCATGAGTTCTACTTTGAATCGGCAGCCATGATATTGACTCTGATCACTGTGGGAAAAATGCTGGAGGCCCGTTCCAAAGGAAGGACTACAGATGCGCTAAAAAGCCTGATGAAACTGGCTCCCAAAACGGCGGTAGTCATAAAAGATGGGGCAGAGACAGAGATCCCAGTGGAGCAGGTGGCAAAAGGCGACATTTTTGTAGTGCGGCCTGGGGAAAATATTCCGGTAGACGGAGTGGTGCTGGAAGGAAGCAGCGCAGTTAACGAGTCGGCCCTAACAGGAGAGAGTATACCTGTGGACAAGGCAGCAGGAGACAAGGTATCAGCTGCCACAGTAAACCAGTCAGGCTTTATCCGCTGTGAAGCCACAAGAGTGGGGGAGGATACTACCTTGTCTCAGATTATCCAGATGGTAAGCGATGCAGCTGCTACAAAGGCGCCTATTGCCAAGGTGGCGGATAAAGTATCTGGCGTGTTTGTTCCTGCAGTCATTGCCATTGCTGCTATTACTCTGGCCGCCTGGCTTCTGGCAGGGCAGGGCATCGGATTTGCCCTGGCACGAGGAATTTCCGTGCTGGTTATCAGCTGCCCCTGCGCATTAGGCCTGGCTACGCCGGTTGCCATTATGGTGGGAAACGGCATGGGGGCCAAAAGCGGAATTCTGTTTAAGACAGCAGTATCTTTGGAGGAAGCGGGAAAGGTGCAGGTGGTGGCTCTTGATAAAACGGGAACCATTACAAGCGGAGAGCCGAAGGTGACGGACATGATGCCGGTTCCAGGTGTTTCGAAAGAAGAGCTTTTGAGGGATGCTTACTGGCTTGAAAAGAAAAGTGAGCATCCTCTGGCCAGGGCCGTCCTTCTGAAGGCTGAAGAGCTGGGAACGGAGAGCCGGGAGGTTACGGACTTTAAAGCCCTTCCGGGAAACGGCCTGACTGCCCGCATAGAGGAAAGCCGGCTGGCAGGCGGCAACCTGAAATTTATAAGCAGCCATGCAGATGTTCCCATGGAGATACAGAGACAGTCTGAGCGCCTGGCGGAAGAGGGAAAAACACCTCTGTTTTTCAGCAGAGACGGAAAGCTTACAGGAATTATCGCTGTGGCCGATGTAATCAAGGAAGACAGTCCGCAGGCAGTAAAAGAACTGCAGAACATGGGAATTCATGTGGTCATGCTGACCGGCGACAATGAGAGGACAGCCAGAGCCATCGGAAAGCAGGCAGGGGTTGATCAGGTAATCGCCGGAGTGCTGCCGGAAGGAAAGGAGAGTGTTATCCGCTCTCTGAAGAAAAAAGGCAAAGTGGCCATGGTGGGAGACGGAATCAATGACGCTCCGGCCCTTACCAGGGCGGACATCGGCATTGCCATCGGGGCAGGCACGGATATTGCCATTGATGCGGCTGACGTTGTGCTGATGAAGAGCCGGCTGCAGGATGTGCCTGCTGCTGTCCGCTTAAGCCGTGCAACCCTGAGAAATATCCACGAGAATTTGTTCTGGGCATTTTTCTACAATGTGGTGGGGATTCCCCTGGCAGCCGGATTGTGGTATCCTGTATTCGGATGGAAGCTAAACCCCATGTTCGGGGCAGCAGCTATGAGCCTGTCAAGTTTCTGCGTGGTAACCAATGCTTTAAGGCTGAATCTGTTCCGCATCCACGATGCGGGAAAAGATAAAAAAATAAAAACAAAGAAAAAGGAGGAGTTGACCATGGAAAAGACTATGAAAATTGAAGGGATGATGTGCGGACACTGCGAGGCAAGAGTAAAGAAATGCCTGGAGGCTCTGCCGGAAGTGGCCGAGGCTGTTGTAAGCCATGAGGCAGGAACGGCAGTAGTTACTTTAAACGGCGACATTTCTGATGACCTGCTGAAAAAAACCGTGGAAGAGCAGGACTATAAGGTGATATCGGTTCAGTAACAGGATGGCAGAAGCGCATTAAACTGCAGAGAAGAAGAAAATCCGGAGGTCAGATGTGAAAGCATATGGTCTCTGGATTTTTTTCGGATGGAGCTGCAGTTGGACGCTGAAAAATTCAGAAGCTGTTTACAGCACATATCTGGTATGGTAGAATTGAGTGGAAATTAACAGCAAAGGCAAACAGGAGAGGGTAATATGTCATGGAAACCATACAGATAAAATATTTTACGGATAAAATTGACAAGCTGGCTTATATTGGAGGAAAATCTGATTGGATTGATTTGCGGGCCGCTGAGGATGTAGAGCTTAAAGCCGGGCAGTTTAAGATGATCCCTTTGGGGGTAGCCATGAAGCTGCCGAAGGGGTATGAAGCCCATATTGTACCAAGAAGTTCTACATTCAAAAATTTCGGAATCATCCAGACAAACCATATGGGAGTTATTGACGAGACATACTGCGGCAGTAATGATCAGTGGCATTTTCCGGCTTATGCTCTTAGGGATACCATCATCCATGTAAATGACAGAATATGCCAGTTCCGCATTATGGAGCACCAGCCCCAGGTGAATTTTGAACAGGCAGAGGAACTGTCAGACCAGGACAGAGGCGGCCTGGGAAGTACAGGGATAAAATAGGAGATGCATGGAGGCAGGGCTGCAGACAGAAAAATCAGCTGCATAAGGGAATGCAGAAGCCATACTGGGTGCAGAAAAACAGAAAGGAGTTATAAAGCCTATGGAATATCAGAAGCATGGCAAAGGACGCAGCCGCAGAGACGGGGCCAGACAGAAGGGAAGAATGTGCACAGCAGCAGGGACGAAAGCTGTTCGCCGCATTATTGTGTTATGTCTTTTGGCAGCCCTTATGGTGACAGGAGGCTGCAGCAACAGAGAAAGAGATAAGCAGGAGCTTCGCCTGCAGGGTATCGAACAGCTGGATGCAGGGAATTATGAAGCAGCCATAGAGGCCTTTGAAGGGGCTTTGTCGCTCTCGTCTAAAGTAGTAGGCGAATTTGAACTGGATATTTTAAAGTACAGAGCAGAGGCAGAATACAAAGCAGGGGACTACAAGGCGGCCGCATATACCTACGATGTCCTTATGCAGGTGGATCAGGGACGGAACGAATACAGGACGCGCATTTGCAGACTGCATATATTGGCAGGACAGCTTGACGATGCTGCGGAAGAATATAAGAAATTGTATGAGGCTGCACCAAAAGACGGGGAGACAATACAGATACTTTTGTCTCTGGGCCAGGCTCTGACAGAACAGGGCAGATCTGACCAGGCAATAGAACTGTATCAGCAGGCAGTGAATGGCGGAATGGAGAATGGGGAAATTTATAACCGTATGGCAGTATGCCAGCTGGAGGCGGGAGATCTGGATCTGGCAATCAAATACCTGGAACAGGGCGTGGAAACAGGGGATCAGTCGGTTATGGCAAGCCTGTTTTTAAACCAGGCGGCTGCCTATGAAAAGAAACTTGATTTTCAGAGGGCACTGTCTATTCTCCAGCAGTATGCAGCGGCTTATGGAGCTGATGAAGAGATTCAGAAGGAGATCGATTTTTTAAAGTCCAGATAATAAAATCAGGACAGACAGGAAGGAGTTTTTGTGGCGGAATTAATTGACTTAAAAGAAACACAGGAGCGGGTTATTCTCTTTGCCGTAAGCCTGGAGGACGGCAGTGATACGAAAGAGAGCCTGGACGAGCTGGAAGAACTGGTAAAGACCGCAGGAGCAGAGGCGGTTGGCAGAGTCATTCAGAACCGGGAGAAGATTCATCCAGGAACGTATCTGGGGAAAGGGAAGGCTGACCAGCTTAAGGAATTGCTGTGGGAACAGGATGCCACAGGAGTGGTGTGCGATGACGAATTGTCCCCGGCTCAGCTTAAGAATCTGGAAGACGTGTTGGAAACCAAGGTTATGGACAGAACCATGGTGATCCTTGATATTTTTGCAGCAAGGGCCAGAACCCGGGAGGGCAAGATTCAGGTAGAGCTGGCTCAGCTGAAATACCGGGCAGCCAGGCTGGTGGGTCTTCGAAGCTCCCTGTCCAGGCTGGGCGGCGGCATCGGCACCAGAGGACCGGGAGAGAAGAAGCTGGAGATGGATCGCCGTCTTATCCATGAGCGCATCGGCCAGCTGAAGGCAGAGCTTAAGGAAGTGGAGTGCCACAGACAGGTGCAGCGCAGGCAGAGAGAGCAAAGCCATGTAAAGTCGGCGGCCATTGTAGGGTACACCAATGCAGGAAAATCCACTCTTTTAAATTATTTGACTAATGCAGGGATTCTGGCGGAGGATAAGCTTTTTGCCACCTTGGACCCTACTACCAGAAACCTGATGCTGCCAGGAGGCCAGAACATTCTCCTGACAGATACAGTGGGTTTTATCCGCAAGCTTCCCCACCATTTGATTGAGGCGTTTAAAAGTACGCTGGAGGAGGCCAGGTACAGCGATATCATCCTTCATGTGGCAGATTGTTCCAATCCCCAGATAGATATGCAGATATACACGGTTTATAATACATTAAAGCAGCTGGAAGTGACGGACAAAACAGTGGTTACTGTCTTTAATAAGATTGATCGGATGGAAGAGGAGATAATCTTAAAGGATCTGTCTGCAGACTACCAAGTTAAACTGTCGGCAAAAACAGGACAGGGGGTCGATAAGCTTTTGGAGACTCTGGAAACCATATTAAGGAATGACAGAATCTATCTGGAAAAGGTATATGGCTACAAAGAAGCAGGGAAAATCCAGACCATCCGCAAATTCGGAGAGCTTTTGGCGGAGGAGTACCAGGAAGAGGGCATACTGGTAAAGGCCTATGTTCCGGCGGAACTATACGGACAGGTAGTATAACAGGCAATTGAAACAGAAGATATTGTACTTTTCTTTGGCTGCTGTTATAATAGAGGACATGCCCGCAAGGGGACAGCCTTAGGCAGTTCCGGCAGCGGGCTGATCAATACAGAAGGGCAAAGGAGATAAGCAGTGGAACGAGAAAAATTTTCATCCAGGCTGGGCTTCATCCTGATTTCGGCGGGATGTGCCATCGGCCTTGGAAACGTGTGGAGATTCCCCTATATTGTGGGGCAGTACGGAGGAGCGGCTTTTGTGCTGATATACCTTTTGTTTCTCCTGGTTTTAGGACTGCCGGTGGTAGTCATGGAATTTGCGGTGGGAAGAGCCAGCCAAAAAAGTGCGGCGCTGTCCTTTGAGGTACTGGAGCCAAAAGGAAGCAGATGGCATTGGGGAAAGTCCATAGCTGTTGCAGGCAATTATCTGCTGATGATGTTTTACACTACTGTGGCAGGATGGATGCTTTTGTATTTTATGAAGATGCTTATGGGGGACTTTACAGATCTGGCAGCTGACCAGGTGGCAGCAGAGTTCGGCGGTATGCTGTCCGATCCTATTCTAATGATGGCCATGATGATCATTGTAGTGCTTTTGGGATTTGCGGTCTGCGGTATGGGACTGAAGAACGGCGTTGAGAAGATCACCAAATGGATGATGGTATGCCTGCTTCTTCTGATGGTGGTACTGGCAGGAAATTCTATGCTCATAGAAGGCGGAAGCACAGGACTGGAATTTTATCTGAAGCCGGATTTTTCGAAAGTAAAAGAGGCAGGAATCGGAGAGGCGGTGTTTGCGGCTCTGGGCCAGTCTTTCTTTACTTTAAGCATCGGCATCGGTGCCTTGGCTATTTTCGGAAGTTATATCGGCAAGGAAAAGAGGCTGACCGGGGAGGCCGTAAGCGTGCTTTGCCTGGATACCCTGGTAGCGTTTATGGCAGGCCTGATTATTTTCCCGGCCTGCTTTGCCTACGGCATTGAGCCGGACGCAGGGCCTTCTCTGATTTTTATTACCCTGCCTAATGTGTTTAACCATATGCCGGGAGGACGTATCTGGGGAAGCCTGTTCTTCTTGTTTATGTCATTTGCCGCCATGTCCACAGTGATCGCAGTATTTCAGAACATAGTGTCTTTTGCCACAGACCTGACAGGATGCACTGTGAAAAAGGCAGTAGTCTGCAATGTAATTGTTATGATTATCCTGTCGGCTCCCTGTGTTTTGGGATTTAATGTGTGGAGCGGATTTATGCCTTTGGGAGAAGGCACGGGAGTGCTGGATCTGGAGGACTTTTTGGTGAGCAACAACCTGCTGCCCATCGGAAGCCTTCTGTACCTTCTGTTCTGTACCAGCAGATACGGATGGGGATTTGAGAAGTTTCTGGATGAAGCCAATGCAGGGACAGGAATGAAATTCCCCAAATGGGCCAGAGGGTATGTAAGCTGGGTTCTTCCGGCAGTTATTCTGGTTATCTTTTTACAGGGGTATTGGGCAAAGTTTGCAGGATAGGATAAAACGCAGGGAAATGCACCCGGAAACTCTGCTGCAGAGACAGCAGGCCAGTTTCCGGGTGTAATACATAAGGAGAGGAACTATTTGGCAGATGCCGTCAGCAGGCAGAAGGCATTTCCTGCCATAACAGGAAACAGAAATGAAACATTATGAGATGGATATGTGTACAGGCTCTCTGTGGAAGAAGATCTTGTTTTTCAGCGTGCCGCTGATGTTTTCCAACATCCTGCAGGTGGTTTTTAACATTTCGGATGTGGCGGTGGTGGGAAAGTTTGCCGGCCCCATTGCTTTGGGAGCAGTGGGCTCTACCACGATTCTGGTTACTTTATCTACAGGGCTTCTGCTGGGGCTGGCAAGCGGCATAAGCGCATTAACAGCCCTTTATATCGGAGCCAGGGATCACGAGGGAGTGAAGTCTACGGTTCATACGGCGGCACTTCTGATGGCTTTTTTTGGCACTGCCATTATGATTTTGGGACTTGCAGCTGCCGGAGGGATTCTGGCTGCCATGAACACAAAGGATGAGCTTATAAAAGACGCAGTAATTTATCTGCGGATCTATCTGCTGGGAACTCCTGCCTTGGCAATGTTTAATTTGGGCAATGCGGTGTTAAGCGCCGCAGGGGATACCAGAAGACCTTTGTATTACCTCACTTTTGCCGGTGCGGTCAATGTTGCGCTGAACCTGTTTTTTGTCATTGTGTGCCATATGGGGGCAGCTGGGGTGGCTGTTGCCAGCATTGTTTCTCAATATATCTCGGCAGGCTTAGTCATCAGGCTTTTGATGACCTGCCAGGAAACTTTTGCGCTGCGCCTTGACTGTCTGAAACTGGACAGGGATAAGATGAGGCGGATTTTAAAAATCGGGATTCCCTCGGCCCTTCAGTATGCGCTGTTTGCGGTGGCGAACCTGTTTGTACAGGCCAGCGTCAATTCCTTTGACCATGTAATGGTGGAAGGAAATTCGGCGGCTGCCAATACTGACCCTCTGGTATACGACATGATGGCTGCTTTCTATACGGCTTGTACCAGCTTTATTGCCCAGAACCTGGGAGCAAAGAAACGGGAAAGGATGTTAAAGAGCTTTTCTATCTGCATGATCTATTCTTTTGTGCTGGGACTGGTGCTGGGAGTTGGGATCTATGTGCTTCGGTATCCGTTTTTATCTATGTTTACCAATGAAAGAGCTGTGGTAGATGCAGGGATTAAACGTATTTCTGTCATGGCTTTGTCTTATTGTGTCAGCGCATTGATGGACTGTACCATTGCAGCGTCCCGGGGGCTGGGAAAGACCATTGTTCCTATGCTGATTGTGACAGCAGGGTCAACCGTGTTCCGGCTTTTGTGGATTTGGACTGTGTTTGCTCATTTCAGGACTATAGAATCACTGTATCTTCTGTACGTTTTTTCTTGGATCATTACAGGATCTGCAGAGCTTGTGTATTTTGTACGGATTTTTAGGTCGCAGGAGCTTTCCAGACAGTTGGAATGACATAGGAAAAGGTGGACTCCTTTAAAGCAGGGAGTCCACCTTTTCGCATACTAAGCGTATGTATTCACCCAGTCCGGTTTCTTTGCATCCCACAATGTAGTGGTTGCATCGGTTTACCGGAATCAGGATTTTGTAGGCTTTGCTGGAGCCTATGGCCTGAGCAATTGCGGGAGTGATCTCGCCTAACAATGCATCTGCAAAGACAATGCCGATGGGGCCGATAATAATGTCAGAGTTGCGGGCATTGACAATGCAGGGATTCTCTCCTGTGGCGCCGTAGTCTGCACCGGCTTTTACCATGGCAGCAGTGGCAGTGCTGTTTGTGCCGATGGCGTACAATTCCAGATCCGGGTGGCGTTTCTTCAGCTGTTCGATGACTGTCCGGCCCATTTTGCCTCCCTGACCGTCGATAATGGTGATTTTCATAGGCTGTCCTCTTTTCTGTTTCTATGAAGTGTCTTTATTGCATTAGACGGAGTCTATTGTACCGGATAGAGGCAGGCGTGTCAAGACGGCCCATTAAGGGACAAAGATGTACGGGGGATGCCGGGCATATAAGAAAATGATTTTATTTTCATAATAGGCGTGGTAGAATGGAACTGCTAATGAGGAAGGAGGGAAAGGATTTGCAGGCAGACAGTACTTATTTATGCATTGCAAATACTCCATGCAAAGTCTTTTAGAGCAGGATTGCATGGAGGAAGGGGCATAGAAACTGCTCTTGGACTTTGCAGATTTCAATAAATTTATATTTTTTGAAAAGGAGCAAAGTCTGTGAAAAATTTTAAAGAAAGTATGAAAAGCTTACGGGAAATGAGGACATTCCTGCTGCTGTGGCTGACTCAGTCTTTTTCCGGGCTGGGCAGTGCCATGACAAGCTATGCACTGGTAATCTGGTCTTATTCCCAGAAAGGTTCTGCGCTGATGACAGCGCTTTTAATGGTTAGTTCCTATGCGCCTTATGTGGTGTTCAGCATTTTTGCAGGAGCCTTAAGCGATAGGTGGAACAAAAAGATCACCATGCTGGCATGTGATTCCATAGCTGCGCTGACCACGGTTGTGGTACTGCTTCTGCTGCGTAATGGGACACTGGGGCTTGGGCACCTTTACCTGCTGAATACAGTAAACGGCCTGATGAATACGGTACAGCAGCCGGCATCAGAGGTGGCTACCACAAAGGTGCTGCCAAAGAAGTATTACCAGCAGGTGGGAGGGCTGAAATACTTTGCCTCCTCCCTTAATTCTATTTTGACGCCTGTTATTGCCACTGCGGTTTTGGGGCTGGCAGGCATGGGAGCAGTGGTGGCTTTTGATCTGTTTACCTTTGGCATTGCCTTTTTAACCCTGACATTTTTTATCCGGATTCCGGAAGACAGGGAGGATACAGGCGGACAGGAAAAGCTGCTTGCTTCGGCAAAGAAGGGCATTGCTTTTTTAAAAGAGGAGCAGGGGATTCTTAATCTGATTCTGTTTTTGGCGGCAATCAATCTGGTGGCATCTGTTTATGAAGCGGCATTTCCGGCCATGATGCTTTCCAGGAATGGAGGAAGCGAAAGAGTTCTGGGACTGGTCAATGCGGTGATCGGCATTGCCACATTTACAGGAAGCATTTTGGCTTCCTTTATGAAAGCGCCTAAAAGCAGAGTACGGGTTATCTGCAACTGCCTGCTGTTTTCCATGAGTACGGAAAATTTCCTTCTGGCATTTGGCAGGACACCTTTGGTGTGGTGTGTGGGAGGCGTTCTGGGATGGATTGCCATACCTGTCATGAGCACCAACCTGGACGCCATTTTGCGGCTTCGTGTGCCGGAAAAGATGCAGGGGCGGGTATACTCAGTGCGGAATTCGCTGCAGTTTTTCACCATCCCCATAGGATATTTTCTGGGCGGGTTTCTGGTGGATCAGGTGTTTGAGCCGGTTATGGCAATGCAGGGCCCTGATAGTGTGCTGGTGAGGATGTTCGGAAGCGGAAAAGGCTCAGGGGCCGCTTTTCTGTTTTTTGTCATTGCATTTGTGGGGATTGGCATTTGCCTGTATTTCAGACGAAATAAAGATATCTGGAAACTGGAGCAGGAATCAACTTATTTTTAATATAAGGAAAAGGTCATCATACCAGACTGCCGTCTATGTATGATGGCTTTTTTGATGTTGACAATATCGAATATCGATAGTATAATGTGTAATATCGATATTCGATATTACATAGATTGCTCAGAAGGAAGGAGGCGGTTTTATGGCCCGTGAACAGTTTCAGAGTCTTAGTGAGCAGATGTATTATATGCTGCTGGCTTTGTGGGATACGCAGTGCGGAGCAGATATTTCCAGGCAGGTGACCCGATTGTCCCAAGGCCGTATCCGGATTGGGCCTGGCACTCTGTATACGCTGCTGGCCCGCTTTGAGGAGCAGAAGATGATTCGGGAGACAGAGAACGTGGGCAGAAGGCGATACTATGTGATCACGGAAAAAGGAAAAGAGATGATGCGAGAAGAATATATAAGGCTTCAGAATCTGATACGGGATGGTTCCCCTTATCTGGATCAGGAACAGGACAGTGCCGCCCAGGGCCAATCACAGTGAAGTCAGTGCCCATGGATTGGATCATCTTTGGTCTGCAGAGGGATGTACAGCAGCCCCTGTGGTTTAGACGAGAACATAAAAAGCACCTGGAAGGAGGAACCTGTTAAAATGAGAAAAAGACACAGATATGTGCCTGGATTTTTCCAAATTTATGAAAATGATTCTCTGAAAGGCTATCTGGAGTTTATGGCACAGAATGGATGGAGATTAAAAAGCGTAGGCAACGTGTTTCTTCATTTTGAAGCTTGCCAGCCCCGAAGAATACGATATTGCGTAGAGGTTATGGAAAAGCCCAGCGCCTATGCATCGAATCAGACAGAGAAAATGAAAACGTACCGGGAGTTTTGCCGGGATGCCGGGTGGGATTATGCAGGAATTATAGGATATCTTCATATATTTTATACGGAAGATGAGAATGCGGTTTTGGTAGAGACTGATCCGGGGGAGAGGTATGAAAGGATCTGCCAGGCATGTCAGGGCAATATGCGCATGTTTTTTGTGATTTTTATGATGCTTGTAACATTAAATTTATACAGCTGTTATTTAAAACGGACTCTGTTATGCCATAATGGCTTTATTGCTGTGCTTATGGCAGGCGCTCTGGCCTGGAGCATGGGAGAATTTTATATGTGGAAAGGCCGGGCGCAGAGAAGCCTGGAGAAATCTGGCACGCTGCCCTGTATTTCCTGGAGGGCTGCCAGGAGGAAGAACTATGGGGTTGTTGTCCTGACTCTGATGTTTAGCCTGGTTCCTCTTGTGTACACTGCAGGGCGTGCATCATCATGGGCGCTGATTGGCGTCCTGGCAGGACTTTGGATATATATAGGCATTCTGATGTTTATCTGCAGCAGGCTGCTTTCCTGGATCAGGGAGAAACGGGCATACAGCAGATGGACGAACATGGTTATTTATTGGGGATTAGGACTGGCGGCAGGGGCTGTTTTGGGGGCAGGATTTCTGGCCTGGATTTTCAGGGTACTGTAAAGTTTTATTCTTTTTTGCGGTTGTCTATTTGTGGATTTGTACAGGAATCTACCTGGATAGCTTCAAACGGAATTATAGGGTATGGGGAAAACTTTCCTGCAGAAATCCCAGTTTATCCAAATAAAAATTATAGAGTGCACAAAGAGGATTTGAAAAAGTCCGCCCAGGCTGCTAAAAAATTTCAGCTTGACAAAACAAAAACCAATGCTATAATCAACACATAAGGAAATGCAGATAAAATAATGCGTTGACGGGGAAAGTAGGCTATCAGGAAACGTTCAGAGAGAGATGGCAAGGTGTGAGCATCTTACGGGGCCAGGCAGCTGAAGACCACCTCCGAGCGGTCCTTAATCGGACACGGTGATTCCGTTATCATCAGGAAAGAAGCGGTCAAAGCGGCAGCGCTGCTTTGGCAAAAAGGGTGGAACCGCGATTTTTATCGTCCCTTCCTGCAGGAAACTGCAGGAAGGGATTTTTTGCTGTACGGCACAACTTTGTGCTGATGCCTGCAGGCGGAGGAAACAAATATAATCGTTAGAAAACAGGAAAAGGAGAGCTTTATTATGAAAGTGACATTAAAAGACGGAAGCTTTAAAGAGTATGAACAGCCTATATCAGTAATTGATATTGCTGCATCCATCAGCCCGGGTCTGGCCAGGATGGCCTGTGCAGGAGACATAGACGGGGAAAGCGTTGATCTGAGATATGTGGTTGACAGAGACTGCCAGATGAACATTCTGACAGCCAAGGACGAAAAGGGGCTGGCAGCTCTGCGTCACACGGCCAGCCATGTAATGGCTCAGGCGGTGAAGAGGCTGTACCCAGATGCAAAACTGGCTATCGGGCCGTCCATTGCAGACGGATTTTACTATGATATTGACTTTGCATCTCCTATTACGGCGGAGGACTTGGAGAAGATCGAGGGGGAGATGAAAAAAATCATTAAGGAAGCCCTTCCCCTGGAACGGTTTGCCCTGCCAAGGGAGGAAGCTTTGGCTTTGATGAAGGAGAAAGCGGAGCCCTATAAAGTGGAGCTGATTGAGGATCTGCCGGAGGGCGAGGAGATCAGCTTTTATAAACAGGGAGAATTTACGGATCTGTGCGCAGGCCCTCATTTGATGAATACGAAAGATGTGGGAAAGGCTTATAAGCTGACCAGCATTGCAGGGGCTTACTGGAGGGGCAATGAGCACAATAAGATGCTGACCCGCATCTATGCAACGGCATTTGGAAAGAAAGAGGAACTGGAAGCCTACCTTACTATGATGGAAGAGGCAAAGAAACGGGATCATAGGAAGCTGGGCAAGGAACTGGGACTGTTTATGATGCATGACGCAGGCCCGGGATTCCCGTTCTTCCTGCCAAAGGGCATGGTGCTTAAAAATACGCTGATGGAATACTGGAGGGAGATTCACAAAAAGGCCGGATATGTGGAGATCTCCACGCCGATTATGCTTAACAGAAGCTTATGGGAAACTTCAGGTCATTGGGATCACTATAAAAACAATATGTATACAACGGTTATTGACGAGCAGGATTTTGCCATCAAGCCTATGAACTGCCCAGGAGGGGTGTTGGTATACGCTTCAGAACCCCGCTCTTACCGCGATCTGCCCTTAAGAATGGGGGAAATAGGCCTGGTACACCGCCACGAGAAATCAGGCCAGCTTCACGGCCTTATGCGTGTAAGATGCTTTAATCAGGATGATGCCCACATTTTCATGACTCCGGAACAGATTAAAGAGGAGATCAAGGGAGTTGCCAGACTGATTAATGAGGTTTATACGCTGTTTGGATTTAAATATCATGTAGAACTGTCCACCAGGCCGGAGGACAGCATGGGAAGCGACCAGGACTGGGAGATGGCTACAGAAGGCCTCCGTAGCGCCTTGGACGAGCTGGGCCTTGATTACGTGGTAAATGAAGGAGACGGCGCATTCTACGGGCCGAAGATCGATTTCCATCTGGTGGATGCCATTGGAAGAACCTGGCAGTGCGGAACGATTCAGCTTGACTTCCAGCTGCCTCAGCGGTTTGAACTGGAGTACCAGGGTGCTGACGGAGAGAAGCATCGTCCCATTATGATCCACCGGGTAGCCTTTGGTTCCATTGAGCGCTTTATTGGCATTCTGATTGAGCATTTTGCTGGCGCCTTCCCTACATGGCTGGCTCCGGTACAGGTAAAAGTCCTGCCTATTTCCGACAAGTTTGCAGAGTATGGGGAAAAGGTCAGAAAGCAGCTTGATGATGCAGGCATCCGAGTGGAACTTGATACCCGCTCTGAAAAGATCGGATATAAGATCCGGGAGGCTCAGATGCAGAAGATTCCTTACATGCTGATTGTGGGACAAAAGGAACAGGAAGAAGGCCTGGTTGCAGTGAGAAGCAGGTTTGAGGGAGATGAGGGACAGAAGTCCCTGGAAGCCTTTATTCAGGCTGTAAAGGAAGAGATAAGAACTAAGGCAGTGCGGGAGGCAAAAGGACAGCAGTAGAAATTTTAACCTGCAGCCGTCAAGGGATGCTTCCCAAAGGACAATGTGGCTGAATCAATGAGGCGGCATGAATTCAGGGATGCCAAATGCCCACGCCAGATTTTCACGTACAGCGGTGGGCCCAGCCAGGCGCATGCAGGTTTGCTCGAAAAAGGCTGCACTCTGTCAGGGTGAAGTTTGCCATACAGAAGAGACCCGATTTTGCGGGGGCTTGGGAATGCATGGAACACCTGAACCTGGACGGACATGGCCTTTTTCAGGCCTGCAGCAACTTTAACAGAATAACACTATTCAGATAAGCCTGACAGTTACTATGCTGATTCCAAAATGTTCCAGAATGCCCTGATTTTTGCGGCTTGACAATTTTGTCTTAAAGTGTTATATTATTAACAAGCAAATGAAAGGGAGTAGCGAAACGTTTTCCATACAGAATCTGTATAGAATCAACGGGTTTGAAATCGTCGGCCGATGCCAAAAGGCATCCGTATCAAATGAGAAAGCAAGACTTTTATTGTGGCAGAAAAGAGATGTCATGGTAAGAGTCTTTTTTATTTTATATCTTTCTATGGCAGATAACATGTCTGCTTCAGGGAATCCATATATTCCAGGACGCTGTCTGCCTAATAAAGGTTGTGCACAAAGAAAGAGGGGAGAGAATATATATGACAGAGGAAAGAAGAAGACAGGAAATTCAGGAAGCCGTCAGGGCCGGAGAAAAGGCGCTTAACAGTTTGTACCTGGCCAGGAACAGCCTTTTAAGCGCCAGAGGCTGGGGAATATGGGATATGGTAGGCGGAGGGCTTGTCACCAGTCTGGTAAAGCATTCCAAAATCAGGGAAGCTTCTTCCCATTTGGAAAACGCCAGGACAAATTTAAAGATTTTTCAGAGAGAGTTGAAGGATATTCCTGATTTTATGGATTTGGGAATTGACATCGGAGGGTTTCTTTCATTTGCGGACTGCTTTCTTGACGGAATTGTTGCCGACTATCTGGTGCAGAAGAAAATAGACAATGCCAAAACACAAGTGGAAGACGGGATCAGGAAAACAGAATCACTAATTGGAAAATTAAGATTGAAGAGAGGGGAATGATTATGGGATGTCTTGGAAATCTGCTCTGGTTTATGCTGGGAGGAGGACTAAGCGGGCTAAGCTGGTGTCTGGCCGGGTGCCTGTGGTGCATAACTGTCATAGGGATTCCTGTAGGGCTCCAGTGCTTTAAGATCGCAGGGCTGACATTTTTCCCGTTTGGAAAAGAAGTCAGGTATGGAGGAGGCACAGGAAGTTTCCTGTTAAATCTTGTGTGGCTCATGGTATCAGGGCTGCCTTTGGCTTTGGAACATATTGGGCTGGGGCTGATTCTTACCTTAACCATTGTGGGAATTCCCTTTGGCCTGCAGCAGTTTAAATTGGCCAAACTGGCTTTCATGCCTTTTGGGACGGAGATATATTGAGATTGAAACATATGTTGACTGTGCATATGACGGAAAATTGGCCGCAAAGGCAGCTGCGGAGAGATTCCGGGCGTACATTGAACAGATGAGGAAGAAAAGTGAAAGAAAAAACTTTTTACAAATACCTGTTTGTGCTGTGAGACATGCACAGGATGGAGGAAGATATGAGATACATAGTAGTGGATTTGGAGATGCACCCGCTTCCCAATAAATATAAGTCTGAGAAAGAGATCTGCAAAAATGAGACAATTGAGATCGGAGCCGTAATGCTGGATGATGACTTGAAGGAGATATCTCAGTTTAAGAGCCTGATAAAGCCTCAATACTGTACCAAAATATATCCTAAGTATGAAAAGATGACCGGGATTACTACTGAGATGCTGGAAGAAGGAGTTTCTTTTGAAACAGCCTTCCATGATTTTATGAACTGGAGCCTGGATGGAGAAGAAAAACCGGAGATAATCGCCTGGAGCGAAAATGATTTCTGCCAGTTTGCCAATGAGATCTCTTTAAAACGAGTGGAATTGAGTCAGGAGGAAAAAGCGGCCATGACTGGATGGAAAGATTTTCAGAAAGAATTCGGAACCATAGTAAAGAGAGAATATCAGATCTCCCTGGATATGGCGCTTCTTTATGCGGATGTTTCCTTTACAGGCCATCGGCATGATGCTGTCTGGGATTCCAGGAACACTGCACAGCTGTTTCGTCTGACCAGGGATGAGAAGGAAAGGAGCCGGATCGCAGAAAGGGCTGAGTCGCTGTTTACTGCAGATCCCCTGTCTGTAACGCTTCAGGAAATGATTAATTTTGCCGGCCTGCTTCCTCAGTGGCCGTAAAAGGACAATCATCCTTTTGTCTGAGAGAAGCCATGATCCGGCAGGAAAAATCCGAATCCTGCCAGGACATGGCTTCCGCAAGATCTGTGTCAGCTTCCCTGCATGTTATCCTTGCTTTGAAAGTCCCGCCGCCAGGCGCATGCAGGTTTACTCTGGAAATCCCGCCGCCGGATAGGCGGCATGAATTCAGGTATGCCAAATGCGCCTGCCAGACTTTTACGTGTTGCGGCGTATCGGCGGCCAGGCGCATACAGGTTACTTTATAAAAGATAAATTTTATGATTTGCACAGGCCTGCCTCATGTCTTGTGGCCAGATACTGGCCTGGACTTCGCCGATATGGACTCTGTCAAGAAGAAGCATGCACAGCCTGGACTGGCCGATACCGCCGCCAATGGTGCAGGGCAGCTGCCGGTTTAAAAGCATACGGTGATAAGGAAGCGTTCTGCGCTCCTGGCAGCCAGCTTTTTTCAGCTGCTCATCCAAAGAAATTTCATCAACCCGTATTCCCATGCTGGAGATTTCCAGGGCGCAGTCCAGAGAGGCGAACCAGAACAGTATATCTCCGTTTAACTGCCAGTCATCATAGTCCGGCGCACGGCCGTCGTGAGGTTTTCCGCTTTTCAGCTTGTCGCCGATTTTCATCAGAAACACACATCCGTGTTCTTTGGCAATGAGATTTTCCCGTTCTTTTGGAGTCTTATCCGGGTAGCGATCTTCCAATTCCTGGGAGGTGATAAAATAAATGTCTTCCGGAAGCTGCTTTACAGCCTGAGGGTATTTATACCATACTTCGTGCTCCATGTGCTTGATGATTTTGAAAATATTTCTGACGGTGTCCTTTAATGTATCTATAGTCCGTTCTTCTTTTGTAATGACCTTTTCCCAATCCCACTGATCCACGTAGCAGGAGTGGAGATTGTCAAGGACTTCATCCCGGCGTATGGCGTTCATGTTAGTGTAAAGGCCTTCGCCTGGCTGAAAACCGTACTGATACAGGGCGATTCGTTTCCACTTAGCCAGGGAATGAACCACTTCAATGGTTTCCCCGGGAAGCGCAGCCATGTCAAAAGCCACAGGGCGCTCCACGCCGTTTAAGTCATCATTTAAACCAGTGCTTTTTTCCACAAACAGGGGTGCTGAGATTCGCTCCAGATTCATCTGCCTTCCGAATTCTTTCTGAAAGGTGTCACGAATATATTTAATGGCTTCCTGTGTCTGACGGATAGTCAGACGGGGATCATAGTCTTTTGGCAATATAAGATTCATACGGTTCCTCCTGGGTTATGTAAATATTTATTCTTATGACAGGGCAGCAGTAATTAGACTGTTTCCTGGCTCATGCTGCATATTGACGCATTCTGTTATTATACAGCTGACAGCTTTCCAGATCAATGCCGAAGAAAAATTTTTCTTTGTCTTTTCTAACAAGGCTGCAGGTGATATAATATTTTCATAAGCGGCAGGCAGGGCATAAGTATGCGGATCGATGCACAGATCAGCTGTCTGGCAGGTAAAAACCAAGAGCCATGGGCTTTTGGCAGAGAAGCATGGAACGAAATGATGCAGGACAAGGAGGTTTTTATGGGAAAGGATAAATATGTAATTACAATTGACAGGCTTTACGGCAGCGGCGGGCGCATTATGGGAAAGAAACTGTCAGAAGAGCTGGGGATTCCGTTTTATGATGAGGAGATTTTGAAAATGGCTTCAGAAGAAAGCGCTATTGGAGAGCAGTATTTCCGGCTTAATGACGAGAAAGCAGGCAATAACCTGTTTTTCAGGGCCTTAGGAGGCCTGCGCACCAGCCTGGAGGAGCCGTCGCTGGATGATGACATTACCTCCCCGGAAAATCTGTTCCGGTTTCAGGCAAAGATGATGCGCAGAGTGGCAGCAGAGCAGTCCTGCATCATAATGGGACGATGTGCCGATTTTGTACTGGAGGCAGCGGCAATAAAAAATCTGGTGCGTCTGTTTGTCTACTCGGACAGCAGTACCTGTATCCGCCGGGTAGTGGAGGTGGACGGGGTGGACACGAAGGAGGCGCTGCGCCGGGTCAACCGCATCAGCAAGGAGCGGAGAGACTATTACAAATATTATACAGGGAAGGAATGGGAGGACATGGCCAATTACGATCTTCCTATTAATACTACGACACTGGAGCTGGACCCGGCGGTGGAACTTGTTAAGGCATATCTGCGGCTGAGAAATATTGCGGTTTAAGTGCCAGGACAGAGCCTGCCGGTCTTAAAGAGATTCCTTTATAAAAAGCCTGTCAGGCTCGAAATTTGCGGGGGCAATCAGTCTTGAGAAAATATTATGTAACATATTATACTGGAAATTGTAATAAAATTTTAATATTTTTCCGGAATGAACTTGTCGTATTAAGGAAAAAGTTATGGTATACTAATGCCGTTGATTTTGCTGTTTGCGGACTGGAACAGATATTGCAGCAGTGGAAGGGAATGGAAAAGGCTACATAGATGCGGCAGGAGAATACAGATGTTTGAAAAAGAGGATTACACAAAAGTTTTAAACAGGGCAAGGAGAAAACGGAACAACAATGATTACATCCGCTATTTGATCATGGCGCTGGCTGGGGCTGCAGTGATTTTGATTGTGGTTCTTATTGTTATGGCTGTCAGCAGGGGCCTGTCCGGAGGCAGTACCAAAAACAGGGAAGCAGTGCAGACAGTTGATAACACGGAAAACACAGAAGAAGTAACCATAGATGAAGAGGCCTCCAGGCAGGCGGCAGAAGAACAGGAAGAGCTTGAACGCCAGGCTCAGGAAGAAGCTCAAAAGCAGGCAGTAGTGGATGCTTACAGCAATTTGGGAATAGTTCAGGTTTCAGGATATCTGAATGTGCGGAAAACCCCTGACCCGTCTGGGGATATTATTGGAAAGATGCAGGAGAACAGCGTCTGCCAGATTATAGGGCAGGAGGGAGACTGGTATCAGATCCATTCCGGCCAGGTGGACGGATATATTTCCAGCCAGTATGTTATAACAGGGGACGAGGCGAAAGCTGCGGCTTTGGAGCAGGTAAAGCTGCGGGCCATTGTCACGGCAGACAATGTAAATATCCGTCAGACACCGGAGTTTGGTGCGGACAATGTAGTGGCTCAGGCTCTTCTGGATGAGCGCTATGAGGTGGTAGGCCAGCAGGAAGGATGGGTTCAGACTCCAGGAGGGTACATTTCTTCTGATTATGTGCAGGTAACCTATGCTTTAAATGAGGCCAGGAAAATGGATTTAAAGGCTATGGCCATTAACCAGTACCATAATCTTCTGATTTCAAAAGTAACCAATTATTTAAACATCCGCAGTACGCCTAAAGATGAAGGCAATTCCAACATTATCGGAAAGCTGCCGGGAAAAGCGGCAGGAGAGATTCTGGAGACAGAGGAAGGGTGGTATAAGATCCGTTCCGGTAATATTACAGGTTACGTATCAGCAGACAGCCAGTATACGGCTACAGGCCAGGAGGCTGTTGATCTGGCTATGGGGGCGGCGTCTCTGATGGCTATTGTTAATACAGACAAGCTTAACGTGCGGACAAGTCCCAGCACTGATGCCGGCATCTGGACGCAGATTTCCAAGGAAGAGAGGTATTCCGTTATCCAGCAGCTGGACGGCTGGGTGCAGATTGAGCTGGACGGCGGAGAGGGAGAGGATGACAATGACAGCGCCTACATTTCCACAAGAGACAACAATGTGGAGGTGCGGTATGCCCTTGCTGAGGCCATTAAGTTCTCGCCTTTGGAGGAGCTGGCCAACCAGCAGGCTTCCAGACGGAACCAGATTGTAAACTTTGCCATTCAATATGTGGGAAATCCCTACGTGTGGGGAGGCACCAGCCTGACAAGAGGGGCTGACTGTTCTGGATTTGTCCAGTCAGTAATGCGTAATTTCGGAGTCAGCCTGCCAAGAACTTCCAGGGAGCAGGCAAAGGTAGGACGGGCTATTAAGTCCTCCGAGATGCGGCCAGGGGATCTGATTTTTTATGCAAACAGCAGCGGTACGGTCAATCATGTTGCTATGTATATCGGCAATGGGCAGATTGTCCATGCAGCCAGCAGAAAGAGCGGAATCAAGATTTCAACCTGGAATTACAGAAGTCCTAAGACCATCCGCAGCGTCATTGACTGACAGGGAAAACCAGCATAAACCCGGCAGCGGACGCATTACTGCCATGAAAATCCGGCGGCATTTCTGAATTCATGCCGTCTATTGGCGGCGGGACTTTTACGGTAAAGATAAAAAAGCACTGAAAGGCTGCGGGAGAGAAGCAGAACACCCGGCCAAGGAGAAACCAGAAGTCAGGATTTCTTCTTGGCCGGGTGTTTTCAGATGAATATCATGTACAGAGATCGATTTGCGGCGGCTGTTACAGATCCAGAAGATATCGGACATATTTTCCCAGTGATTCCTGGTCATGAAGCAGCTCAGATGTATATTCTGCATAAAACTGCTTGGTTTTGTAAGTCTTTTTGAAAGCCGGTGACCACAAATCCTGAGGCTGAGGAAGGAAAAACGCAGTTTTTTTTGTGTAGCAGGTTTGTGCCGTGGCTTTTTTCCGGGCCTGCCTGTCTACATATTCCCCAATGCTTTTATGTATGGCAGTATCCTCATATATAAGATAGTAGTAATCTTTGTAATCAGGGTAGAAATATTTTAGCGTGTCATTGAGAAGCGGTATGGTAAGCTCCAGCTTATTTTGACAGGCCCGGCAGGAAGCCTGGGAAGTATCCCATTCAATGGCCTTGGGCAAGGTGTCAGAACCTTCAAGGGTAAGACAAAGACTGTATGATATTTGGCCGAAGATATCAGGCACTTTCAGAATCTGCTGGTCTTTTAAGGTGAAATCCTGCTGCCAGAAATCCGTGTAGTACAGAATAGGAAGAATTAATGGCATGCCTTCCAGATCCTCACGATTATGAAGCATCAGGGCTTCATAGAGGGATTTTTCCCTGGTTTCCAGAAAAAATTTGTACACATCAATTAATTGGCCGCCGGAATAAGGGTCCTGGCGGAAAATTCCCAGAAACTGCTCAATGGATTTCTGTTTTAAGCTTTCCAGGCCCATAATTTTCCGGTAAGGACGGATGCGCTTGTAAATATCAATGCTGGCAAAAGAAGAGAAATCCCATGGCTGGTTCCAGATTCGGAACCGTTTTAAAAGGAAGGGAATGTCAAAGCCGTCTCCATTAAAATGAACCAGGGCAGAGAAATTTTGTATAAATTTATAAAAGGCAGAGAGGACATCCTTTTCTGACTGTGGCGAGTCGGCAAACCACTGTATAAGATGCCATTTGCCGCTGCAGAAATAGGTACAGCCAATCAGGTATACTTGCTGGCAATCACCGGAAAAGCCTGTGGTTTCAATGTCGAAAAAGAGAAGTTTATCTGGATCTCCCAGGCGGCTTAAGGGATAGGCGCCAGGAGAAAGGAAGGTGTGTTCTGCGGTTATCATATGGGGCTCCTTGGTAAGATTTTTTATTGACAGTGACAGAATCTGTTTCCGTAATTATAAATGGAGATAAAGGCAAAGTCAACAAGGCCCATAAGCTTGTTCATCTTGCAAAGGGGTGGGGCGTATGATATACTTTATCATGCAAAGCATGCCTGCCTTCTTCAGCCGGCTTTTAACGGCTGTTTGTAAAATGGAATTTCTGGAAAACAGGACAATCAGGGGATAGGGTGCTGCCCTTTAGGGTTAAAATCAGAGATTTTTACATTGGGATTTATAAATAGATAAGAAATGACCGGAAACAAAAACAGGGAGAGGTAATATTGTGATATCTTATATCAGAGGTCCATTGATAGAGACGGATGAGGATATGATTGTGGTGGAGGCAGGAAACGTGGGCTACAATATACGGGTACCCTTATCGGTACTGGAAAGCCTTCCGGGAATCGGCAAGGAGGTGCGGGTTTATACATATCTTCAGATCCGGGAGGATGCCATGAGCCTGTTCGGCTTTTTAAGCAGGCAGGATTTGAAGATGTTTAAACAGCTGCTGGGAGTAAGCGGCATCGGTCCTAAAGGGGCTTTGGCGCTTTTGTCGGCTATGAGGCCTGAGGACTTAAGACTGGCTATTATTTCCGGAGACACCAAAGCCATTTCCAGGGCGCCTGGCATTGGCAGCAAGACGGCTCAGAGAGTAATCCTGGATCTGAAGGACAGGATTTCTGTGGATCAGCTGGTGCCAGAGGCATTGTCGGGAGAGAAAAACGGAGGCAGCCCGGAAAGTTCCGGCTTTGGTGACGCAGGAAAAGAAGCAGTGGATGCGCTGGTGGCGCTGGGATATTCTGCCATGGAGGCGGCAAAGGCTGTGCGCCAGGTGGAGATTAGCCAGTCAATGACCGGAGAGCAGGTGCTGAAGGCTTCTTTAAGACATTTGGCCATATAGTTTTAAGGCTGCTACTGGCATGTTTAATTGGAATCAGAAACATTGGGAAATAAGAGAAAACCCGGGTGTATCCCGGTATTGGGCAGGGGAATATGGAACGCAGGATTATCAATACGGATTTAACAGAAGAAGACAGCAAGGTGGAGTCCCATTTGCGGCCTCAGGCTTTGGAGGATTACATTGGCCAGGCGAAACTGAAATCTACGCTAAAGATTTATATTGATGCGGCAAAATCCAGGGGAGACAGCCTGGATCATGTGCTGTTTTACGGCCCGCCAGGGCTTGGCAAGACTACTCTGTCAGGGATCATTGCCCATGAGATGGGGGTTAATATGAAGGTTACATCCGGCCCGGCTATTGAGAAGCCAGGGGAGATGGCTGCTATTTTAAATAACCTTCAGGAAGGAGACGTCCTGTTTGTAGATGAGATTCATCGGCTGAACCGGCAGGTGGAGGAGGTGCTTTACCCGGCAATGGAAGACTTTGCCATTGACATTATGCTGGGCAAGGAGTCGTCTGCCAGATCTATCCGACTGGAACTTCCAAGATTTACACTGGTTGGAGCCACTACCAGGGCAGGGCTTTTAACGGCTCCCCTTCGGGACAGGTTCGGCGTGGTTGCTAAAATGGAATTCTATACTACAGAGGAATTAAAGACCATTATCCTTCGGTCTGCCAGAGTTTTAGAGGTGGAGATTGAGGAGACAGGCGCCCTGGAGCTGGCCAGACGGTCCCGGGGAACCCCCAGGCTTGCAAACCGGCTGCTGAAGCGGGTGAGAGACTTTGCCCAGGTGAAATACGACGGGGTGATAACAAAAGAGGTGGCGGATTTTGCCCTGGATATTCTTGACGTGGATCGTCTGGGGCTGGACAACAATGACAGGGCCATTCTTCTGACGATTATTCAGAAGTTTTCCGGCGGCCCTGTAGGCCTGGATACTCTGGCTGCGGCCCTGGGGGAAGATGCAGGAACCCTGGAAGATGTGTATGAGCCGTACCTTTTGATGAATGGCCTGCTTAACCGCACGTCCAGGGGACGGGTGGCTACGGAGCATGCTTATCACCATCTGGGCCTGGCCTGATGAATGACAAGGAGCAGATTGAGATGAAAAACAACAGCAGCAGATTCATGGATACAAAGAATTATGCGGAAGTTTTAATCGATGGAAAAATCTATACATTGGGCGGCACGGAGGATGAGCATTACCTTCAGAGGGTGGCCAGCTATATTAATGAGAAGACGGGGAG
>CATLBO010000035.1 GCA_949879025.1 uncultured Hungatella sp.
GCCTTTTTTAAGGAAGCAAAATCCGTTACTTTTACGCCGCTGACATCGGCAAGCCTGGCTATATAAGCGGAAAAATCCGGCTTCTCTACGTTCATAGCTTTGTCCGGCCTCCATGCAGGCAGAACCTGTACGTCAAAGGTGTCGTCAGCAGCGATCTTCTCATGCCATTCCAAAGTATCCACAGGATCATCTGTCGTGCAGATCAGGGTTACGTTTGACTGCCGGATAATGTTGCGCACGGTCATGGAATCCTGATGCAGCTTCTCATTGCACAGATTCCACACCTCCTCTGCGGTTTCCCCGTTTAAATGGCCCGTATAGCCGAAATACTTCTGAAGTTCTAAATGGCTCCAGTGATACAGCGGATTGCCGATAAGCTTTTCCAAAGTCTCGGCCCATTTCTGGAATTTCTCACGGTCTGTGGCGTCGCCGGTAATGTATTTTTCCTCTACTCCGTTGGAGCGCATCTGGCGCCATTTATAGTGGTCGCCGCCAAGCCATACCTGGGTAATATTATCAAATTTGCGATCCTCTGCGATTTCCTGGGGATTGATGTGACAGTGGTAATCCAGAACAGGCACTTTGGCTGCATAATCATGATACAGCTGTTTTGCCATATCTGTGGAAAGCAGGAAATCTTTGTCCATAAACGGTTTCATTGGAATCATCCTCCTTAAATTGAAAAATTAGTTGTATGTTTTTGTATAAATTCGGCGGCAATGACGGTCTTTGCCGGTACATTGCCTCCGTCAAACACGCGCATAAGAGTGTCTACGGTAATGGTGCAGAGCTGCTCCACCTTGGTGTCAATAGAAGAAATCTCCGGATTTGTGCAGTAGGAGAGGATAGAATTATTATATCCGATAACAGCCAGCTGCTCCGGTATTTTTATATTCATTTCCCTGGCAAATTTTACGGCGCCTACGGCAAGGGAATCGTCGGAAGTCATGATGGCGTCAAATTCAAGCCCTAAGCCGGACATCTTTTTTATCAGCTTTCTGGATTCGTTTAAATCCTTGGCGCACTGGTGAATGTATTCCCTCCGCACCGGAATGTTGTGGTCAGTCAGGGCATTTTTATAGCCTTCCACCTTGTTAAGGCCGCTGTAGGAATGGCTGGTGTACAGATACAGGATGTTTCTCCTGCCGGAATTGATCAGCCGTACGGCTGCGCTGTACATAGCCTCGTAATCATTGCACACGGTGCTGTAAATGCCGGGTGAGTTCAGATAGCCGTTGACCAGCATAATGGGAAGTTCTTTGGCGGCTTCCATGAGATATTGGTTGTTTTTGTCAATCAGCTCCACAAACTTGGAACCGGCCAGGATCACTGCGTCTACCCGTTTGGAAAGCAGCAGTTCAAAATAAGTCCTTTTATTCTCCAGGGAAGGGCCGGTACAGCATAAAAGTGAATCGTACCCATGGCTGCGCAGCTGCCGCTCCAGATGGTAAATGGCACCTGCCAGGTAAGGATCAGAAGAGTCGGAACACATGATGCCGATAGTCTTCATGGTGCCAAGGCCAAGGCCGCGGGCAAATACGTTAGGAGTGTATTCAAGCTCATCCATGACAGCTAAAACTTTGGAACGGGTTTTTTCACTGACATTAGGGTTGCCGTTTAAGACCCGGGACACAGTTGCGATAGAAACGCCCGCACGTCTGGAAACGTCGTAAATATTCAAGTGATCACCTCATTAATGTTCTGTAAGCGCTTACAATCTTATATTATTATAACGATATTGTAAGAAAAATGCAAGGACTAATCCATTGATTTTTCAAAAAACTTGTCATAAACTTAAATTAGTCGCAAATTGTCATTTTATGTCTTAGCTAAAGGAGGATGAGTATGATAGAGTTTTTAATGCCGTGGATTGTGCCTGCCATTGGAGTGGCTGTACTGATTTTGATTATGGCCTGCGGGTATGTAAAGGCGCCGCCGGATCAGGCCTATATTATTTCAGGCCTGCAAAAGGAGAGCAGGGTTTTAAGCGGCCGGGCCGGGATCAGGATTCCGTTTCTGGAAAGGATGGATAAATTATATCTGGGACAGATGACTGTGGACATTAAGACCGGACAGTCAGTGCCGACTAATGATTTTATTAATGTAAATGTAGATGCAGTTGCAAAGGTGCGGATTTCCCTGACCAGCGACGGGATCAAACTGGCGTCCAAAAACTTCTTAAATAAACAGCCTGCGGATATTACCAGAGACCTGCAGGATTCGCTGCAGGGCAACATGCGTGAGATCATCGGAACCCTTTCTCTGAAAGAGATCAACACAGACAGAGATTCTTTTTCCGATCAGGTTATGTCAAAGGCATCCAAAGACATGGATAAGCTGGGAATCGAGATCCTGTCCTGCAATATTCAGAACGTGACAGACGAGAACGGCCTGATTAAGGACTTAGGTGCAGACAATACTTCTAAGATCAAGAAGGATGCAGCTATTGCCAAGGCTCAGGCAGACCGGGATATTGCCATTGCCCAGGCAGAGGCTGACAAGGCTTCCAATGACGCCAGGGTCCTGGCTCAGACAGAGATTGCCCAGAAGAACAATGAATTGGCTATTCGGAAGGCAGAGCTGCAGAAAGAATCAGATACCAAGAAAGCAGAGGCGGATGCAGCTTACGAGATTCAGAGGCAGGAGCAGGAAAAGACTATTCAGACTGCCACGGTTAATGCCCAGATCGCCAAGGCCGAAAGGGAGGCGGAACTCCGAAAGCAGGAGGTTGCCATCCAGCAGCAGGCTTTGGAGGCTGAGATTAACAAAAAGGCTGACGCAGACCGCTATGCCATCGAGCAGAAGGCTGCTGCGGAATTGGCTAAGCGCCAAAGGGAGGCTGAAGCCAAAAAGTACGAGATGGAGATGGAGGCAGAGGCATTGAAAGCCCAAGCGGAGAAGGAAGCGGATGCATTAAAAGCAAAGGCGGCGGCTTCCCGCTATGCGGCGGAACAAGAGGCAGCAGGAATTCAGGCCAAAGGTGCAGCGGAGGCTGCTGCTGTTCAGGCAAAGCTTCTGGCAGAGGCAGAAGGTATGGAGAAGAAGGCAGAAGCTTATGCCAAGTACAACAATGCTGCAGTTATTGAAATGATGGTAAATATCATGCCGCAGATGGCGGCAGAGATTGCAAAACCGTTGTCTTCCATTGATAAAGTGAATATTTATGGAGGAGGAGAAGGTGCAGGAGGCATCAGCCAGGTTTCCGGCAGCGGAGCCACGGTGATACAGCAGGTATTTGATACCATGTCTGAGGCCACAGGAGTAGATTTCAGGGAGATTTTAAGAGCCCAGACCTATGATGCCAAGGTTACGAGAAATATTAATGTAAACGGAATCCATAAGGCTGGATCTGAGGAAAATGAGGGCAGCAGGGAGTAAGCGGCTGCCAGCGTTATAGTGTATGCCGGGACGGTTTATGTGGAATTAACAGGAATTTGTAATTTTTTACCAAAAAAGAGCTTCCTTATTTCTGAGATTTAGGGTATAATATCACCAACAAAAACTATTTTAAGAGGTGATCATTATGCACAAATTAGGAATATCCGTATACCCGGAACACTCCACGCCGGAAAAGGACTATGAGTACATGAAGCTGGCTGCCAAATATGGGTTCAGCCGTATCTTCACCTGCCTGTTATCTGTGAATAAGCCGAAGGAAGAGATTATCAGTGAATTTTCCGATTTTATCTCAAAAGCACATGAATTGGGATTTGTGGTAGCAGCTGATACTAACCCCAAAGTGTTTAAGCATCTGGGAGCTACTCCCTATGATATGTCAGTGTTTGCAGACATGGGACTGGATATTATCCGTCTGGACGGTAATTTTGGTGAATTGGAAGATCGCCTTATTACCCGCAATCCTCAGGGAATTAAGATTGAATTTAATGCCAGCAATGACATAAGCGTGGACCATCTGATCCGTCATGGGGCAGATCCCCGCAATATTCTGGTATGCCATAATTTCTATCCGGAAAGGTATACAGGGCTTAGCCGGGAAGTATTTGCAGGGTTTAACCGGAAGTGGAAGGGGCTGGGGCTCCATACTGCCGCTTTTGTGTCCAGCAACAACAAAGATACTTATGGCCCATGGCCAGTATACAACGGGCTGTGCACCATGGAGATTGACAGAGGGCTGCCTATTGAACTTCAGGTACGCCATATGTTGGCAACGGAAGCCATTGACGATATCCTCATCGGCAATGCTTATGCGTCAGAGGACGAGCTTAAGGCGATGTCAGAAGTAGATATGACCAAGACCAATATTGCCATAGAGACTGTAGACGGGCTGTGCGATGCGGAATTGAAAGTGCTGCGGGATTACCATCATGCAGGACGTACAGATGCTTCAGAATTCCTGATCCGCTCCAGCATGCCAAGACTTGACTGCAAAGATGTTTCCATTCCTCACCGTGACTGCGGCCAGGATATGTTCCGCAGAGGAGATGTGGTGGTGGTCAATGACAATCTGGGACATTACCGGGGCGAGGTGGAAGTGATCTTAAAGGATATCCCCAATGACGGCGAGAGAAATCTGGTGGGACGGATTCCTGAGAACGAGATGATGATTCTTGATCTGATGGAAGAGAATCCGGATCATTTCTGGGATTTTTTAATTCGGTAAAACAGGGAATGTGAAGAAAAAGGATGGGAAGAGATGAAAGCGGAATGCTTTCTTATAAAGAGGAAAGAGTCCGGGAAACCGGGCTTTTTCTTTTGATGGAAAGCAGTAATAGAAAGAAACAGAGATGAACATGTGAAGAGAACGCTTTTTTGAGTCTCAAACTATTTTCTTTCCAAATTACTGGGTTTTTGTTGTAAAGATCTAATTAATATGCTAAACTTTACAAAGTAATTTGTTGACAAAGAGGAGGAACTCGTATGAAGATGAAAAGGCTGCTTGCGTTTGCCCTTGCAGGAACTTTGAGTCTGTCCAACGCTGTTTGGGCGGACACAGACAGGGTTGCTGCGGAAATAGCAGAAGAGACCACGGTTGAAGCGGCGGAAACCGGGGAACAAAAGCAAACGAAAGTAAAGACTGAAAGTAAGGCAGAAACAGAGACTGAGACTGAAATGGAGACAGAAAGCGAAACGGAGGCGGAAGGCAAGCCAGAGACTGAAGCAGAAAGCAAGGCGGAAGCTGAGACAGAAACCGAAGCAGAAAGCAAGGCAGAGTCTGAGGCAGAAAGCAAGGCGGAAGCAGATACGGAGACTGCGGCAAAAAGCAAGACAGATACGGAGACGAAAGCAGCAGAAGACAAGGCAGAGTCTGCGGAAGGAAGCAAGGCAGAAGCGGATACGGAGGCTGTGACGGAAAGCAAAACAGATACGGAGACGAAAGCAGCAGAAGAAGACAAGGCAGAGACGACAGCAGAAAGTGATACGAAAGCTGCAGCAGAAACTAAAACAGAGAGCAAGACAGAGGATAAAGTAGAAGCAAAAACAGAAATCAAAACAAATGCAGACGCTGAAACGAAGACTAATATGGAGGCGGCGGAGAAGTCCGAAAACCAGATAAAAGCAATTGCCAACACCTGGGCGGCAATGAAAGCAAAGGCTGAAAAGCTGGCCACACCATCTAATGCAGAAAAGGAGATTACTACAACCCAGAATACTGCGTCCCCAGGCGCAGCATCCGGCGATGATGCAAAACAGGATGTTGTAATTAAAAGTATTAAGCTGGAGGCTCCCAATACAGCCATAAATTCGGGAAAAACATACAAGCTGAAGCTTATTGTTGAACCTGCCGATATTGCAGATGATGTTATTAAAACTGCAAAGTGGAGCAGTTCCATTACGGAAGTGGCATCAGTAGATGAAAACGGACTGGTAAGTACCCATTCAAATGGATATACAAATATTAAAGTCACTCTGGGCGGCAGGACAACCTCTTGCAAGATTCAGGTGAAAAAGCCCTTGGCCATTAAAGCTCAAGTGCTGGCTGACGGAAACGATAAAATACTGAATCTGGCAGAAACCGGATTTTTTAGGGAAAGTGACGGAGTCAAATCTGTCAAAGTGAACTCTCTGCCAGATGAGGCAAAAAAATATTTTGACGGGACTCCGTCAGCAGATGGAATGTCTCTTCGATTTAAGCTGAAACCGTCAGCACAGCCGTTCCAAGTGGATATACCATTGTCTGTGTCAGGAGACAATTATAATGAATACAATAATGACTGCGTAATGACAATTACTGCTCAGCCAACGGTTTATGTGGCATCCAGAACAGAGGCCCAGATCCGGGATTTTCTCAGTAAGCATCCGTTTACCGAGACAGGCAGCGACACCTGGGATATTGCTCCAAATCCATCCAAAGAGACAGTAGGCAAACTGTCAGCGGCATCTGTAACCAATGCCCTCAATGCCCTTAATTTTGTCCGCTATGTGGCAGGAATACCATCAGACGTAACCAATAACCAGGAATATGAGCAGACGGCCCAGGCAGGCACCACCCTTCTTCAAAGGATCAATGGAGGATTGAGCCATACACCTAAAAAACCTGACGGGGTGTCAGATAAATTTTATGATTTGGGCTATAAGGGGACAAGCAGTTCCAACCTTGGCCAAGGATACAAGAATCTTGGCCAGGCCATGATCGGCGGATGGATGAATGACGGAGACAAAAGTAACATTGATCGGGCCGGGCACCGCCGGTGGTGTTTGAATCCGTCCATGAAGCAGACTGGATTTGGCCATTCCGGGGACTACACAGCCATGTACAGTTTTGATCGAGGCTATGAAGGGCAGATTCCGGATTACAATTACGTTCCATGGCCAGCACAGACAATGCCTGTAAGTTATTTCAGAGGGCCGTGGTCTATATCTTTGAACCCTCAGATTTATGACGGGAAGAAATCAAAGGAAAGCGTAAGCGTTACTATGACCAGCAATGGAAAATCCTACACTCTGAATAAAGATAATAAAGACCCATCCGGCAAGTACTTAAACCTGGATACAGGTGGTTACGGCTATGGCTCTGCGGTTATCTTCCAGCCAGGCGTTTCGTTCAAATCCGGGGATACGGTATCAGTGAAGGTTTCAGGCTTAAAAGATCGTTACGGCAATGAACTTCCCATTGAATATTCGGTGAAGTTTTTCCCCATAGAAGTAAAAAATCTGGAAAGCATTAAACTGAACACCGCCTCCACATCGGTTACGCTGAATGACTCCTATCAGCTAAAGGTTACTATGGTCCCTGCCAACGCGACCAATGCCTCTTTGTCAGATGTGAAATGGTCCAGTTCTGATACAAATATTGCATCTGTATGTAATAGAGGGATTGTGTCAGCCAATGCAGTAGGAACAGCAAAAATTACGGCGGAACTTAACGGCAAGACTGCAACCTGTACCATCTATGTGCGAAAGTACAGCAGCAGCTCTGGAGGAAGCTCCGGAGGAAGTTCTGGCGGGGGAAGCTATGTAGTGGGAGGTTCCAGCAGAAGCAGCGGTTCTTCGACTGTCAGTACCAGCGGCTCCCTTCCGTCCTATGTGGTCAAGGGGACCTGGAGCCAGGTCAATGGAGCATGGAGGTTTTCAGATACTTCCGGCCAGCCATATAAAAATAAGTGGGCGGCTGTCAGCAACCCCTATGCCAAGACATCTGCAGGTCAGTCCAGGTTTGACTGGTTCTTCTTTGACGGGGAGGGCAATATGCTGACTGGCTGGCAGCAGGATACAGACGGCAACCGTTATTACCTGAATCCGGCTTCTGACGGAACCAGAGGAAGAATGATGACTGGATGGGTGTGGATTTCTGACGCAGCAGGCGTACAGCGGTGCTACTATCTTAATCCTGTATCTGACGGAACCAGAGGAAAAATGCTTAGCAATACGGTTGTTCAAGGCTATACTATCAATGCCGAAGGGCAGTGGGTGGTTAACGGCGTAGTACAGACTAAATAATCGAATATCGGATTAAAGAGGAGGGAGCGAAGAGCTCCCTTCTTTTGCTTTATATGGGATTCAGGGACTTAAAACGGAGAATGTCAGGAAACCCTGGGGATTTTAACATTGACGAATGTGAAAAAGTCTGTTTGTGGTATTATGAAACCAGAATAAATGGCAGAATTTCTGTCAGATACAGGGCAGGGTTTCCAGGCGTCAATAAGAGACTAAGGGATATGCAGAAAAAACATAGAAAAGGCGGTAAATGCAGGAACAGATAATATAAAGAAATGATTAGCTGAAGATCAAATCAGCGTAATGCCGTAAGTGCTAAGTGGAATAAAGTGGGGAAAAACCCATAGGTTTTTCCCCACTTTCTGATAATCTGAAATTCTATTACATTTTTTAAAATTCATTCCAATAACTTTACAAAAGTGCTGCAAATTTGAATAAAATAATAAAATTTATAATTTTTTTGCTTTGATCTGACGGATATAGGATAACACACCCTGAAAAAATTTGCAATAGTTTTTCAGGGAAAAACCTATGGAATATTCCCCACGAAGAAAGCAAAAAGCGGCATTAAAAAGACTGAAACGGTTGGAAAAAGCAGGCGATCCCAGGTGATCCGAGGTTATTCAAGACAATTCAGAAAACAGCAAAAACGGAAATAAGCCATGCAGAGGGGAGTGATCATTGCATGTGGTGCGTGGTGCATGTGAGAGACGGAGGTGAAGAGCATGCAGAAGATTTTGTCGCAAGCCTTCTTCCCAAAAATATTAAGGCCAGGTGCTTTCACCTGATCAGAGGCAGGAGAAAGAAGTATGAAGGACAGTGGCATACAGTATATGAGGATTTATTTCCCGGATATGTATTTATTGATACGGATGATCCGGAAAGAGTGTACAAAGAACTAAGGAAAACGCCCAAGCCGAAACTGCTGTTCAGCGATGAGGAGTATGTCTCCGCATTAGAAAGACATGAGTCTGATTTTATGGAGAGACTTGCAGACAGAAACGGAAGGATAGGCATTTCCAGGGTTCGAATCGGGGAAGACGGAAAAATCCGCTGTCTGTCAGGGCCGCTGAGGGCCATGGAAGACAAGGTGAAGCGAGTGAACCTTCATAAAAGAATCGCAGAAATAGAGGCAGATGTTATGGGGAAAAAGAGGATTCTGTATCTGGGCCTTGACATTGCGGCTGATGACAGAAAAAAGGCAGGGCCAGTTAAAGGATGATTAAAACTATAAATAATAATCAGGTGAACTCTGATTATACACAACAGGCAGCAATACTTTCCTGCAGGCTGGGGAGCATGCCGCAAGATAGGAACTGAGGATATAAACATGGAGAAACGTACAATTAGCTTTAGCCCGCCGGATATTTCAGAACTGGAGATCGCTGAGGCGATCCAGACATTAAGATCTGGCTGGATAACCACAGGCCCTCGCACAAAGCTGCTGGAATGCAGGCTTGCCTCCTACATGGAAACCGGGAAAACGGACATTGACTGCAGCACAAAAGAAGCCAAAGCGCAGTATGGCCAAAGGGTCGTGTGTTTAAATTCAGCTACAGCCGCTGAAGAGCTGAACCTGCGTATCCTTGGCATTGGCCCAGGGGATGAGGTAATTGTGCCTGCTTACAGCTATACAGCCAGCGCAAGCGCTGCTATCCACTGTGGGGCCACAGTAAAGTTTTTGGACATCCAAAAGGATGGAGATCCTGTAACTCATATGCCGGAAATGGATTATGAAAAATTAGAATCTGCTGTTACCGAGAAGACAAAAGCAATTATTGCCGTAGATCTTGGCGGCATTGTCTGTGACTACGAGCGGATTTTTAAAATTGCAGAGAGACAGAAAAGGCTGTTTAAGCCAATGGCTTCTGATGGCACCCCGTTGAGTGACCTTTCGTCTCGAATTCAGCATGCCATGGGCCGCATTGCGGTTGCAGCGGACTGTGCCCATGCCTTGGGAGCCAGCAGAAAATACAAAGGCAGGAAGGCCTATTGTGGAGCTATGGCTGATTTTTCGTCTTTTTCCTTTCATGCAGTAAAGAATTTCACCACAGCGGAAGGCGGAGCCAGTACCTGGCGGCCCATTGACGGCATCAGGGACAGCGAAATATATAAGATGTATCAGCTGCTTTCTCTTCATGGACAGACTAAGGATGCTCTTGCCAAAACGAAAGACGGAGCCTGGGAGTACGATATTGCCGGCCCATGGTATAAATGCAATATGACTGATATAATGGCAGCCATTGGCCTTAGGCAGCTGGACAGATATGAGGGGCTGCTTAACAGAAGGCAGGACATTGTGAAAAAATACGATGAGACATGTGACGCCCTGGGTATTGGCCATATGATCCATCATACGGATGACATGGACAGTTCCAATCACCTTTATCCCATTCGTATTCCTGGAATCACGGCTGAACAGAGAAATGAGATCATAGAACATATGGCTGAACGAGGCATAGCCACAAGCGTCCATTACAAGCCTCTGCCAATGATGACAGCATATAAGGCTTTAGGATGGGATATTAAAGATTTTCCCAACGCCTACGACTACTATCATAACCTTGTTACTTTGCCTTTGCATACACGGTTAAGCGATGAGGATACAGAGTATGTGTGTGTGAACTTAAAAACAGTGATACAGTGCATATTGGGGAGATAATATGTACCGCAACTACATAAAGCGATTATTGGGGCTTATTTTTTCCATTGCGGGTCTTCCGTTTTTTTTCATTATTTTCATTACAGTAGCTCCTCTTATTGTTTTAGAGGATAAGGGGCCAATTTTTTACAATGCCCCCCGCCTTGGCCGCAATGGAAACATATACAAAATGTTTAAATTTCGATCTATGAGGGTAAATGCTCCTGATTTAAGGAATGAGGATGGAACAACATTCAATTCGGAGCAAGATCCAAGGGTGACGAAAATAGGAAGGATTTTGAGAAAAACCAGCCTGGACGAAACACCTCAGATTCTTAATGTGCTTATAGGAAATATGAGCTTTATAGGGCCAAGGCCAGATCTTCCAGGAGCAGACAAGGAAATGTACAGGCCCGGCGATATTGAGAAGCTTCAGGTTAATCCTGGCATAACCGGTTATAGCCAGGCGTATTACAGAAATTCGTCAACGCTGGATCAGAGATTTGATGGGGACGTGTATTATGCGAAGAATGTATCCTTTTTATTAGATTTGAAAATATTCTTAAGAACCATCAAAATCGTGTTTACGCATGAGAATGTGTATAGAAATCTTTGACATAAAAGGTTGTAAAGCTTATGAGAATAGAAGTGGATAAATTTAACAGCGTCATCTTCGGACTTAAGATGGGGAATGTTGTTGACTGCCCAGAAACGATAAAAGCAGAGGATGTCCGTGACATGATTTTAAACGCAAAATCCAATGGCTTTCAGCATTTGAATGCTAAAGTCTCTGCGGATAAAAAAGAGGCAGTAAATATATTGCTGCAAAATGGATTCAAGTTGGTAGACACACAGCTTATGTATCAAATAAATGTAAGGATTTCGGAAGAGCGTTGGCCCGATAATTTAATTTTCCGCAATTACAGGAAAGACGATTGTGTTCAAATAGCAGATATTGCCAGAGAAGCATACACCTTGGATCAATTTCACTCAGATAAAGAGCTGCCATCTTATTTGTGTGATAAGTATTATGTGGAATGGATGAATAATTCCTGCAATGGCTTTGCAGACAAAGTAATGGTTTTATCCAGAGACGCTGCCGTTACAGGATACATAACGATTAATTATGAGAACGGTCATTCGGCAGTGGCCGGGCTGGCAGCAATAGGAAAAAGGTATCGCAATAAAGGGTATTTTACCTGTCTGATTGGAGAAACCTTAAAAATGCTTTTTGAAGAAGGAGTAACCAGAATGATGTACGGGACGCAGCTGGTGAATCGGCCAGTGCTTCATACAATGTCCAGATATTCGGGAATTCCTATTTACAGCAATCATATTTTGCATCGAATGGTTTGACTTAAGATTTAATAGCGGCTATATCAATTCCGTTACTTATTCTAACGGCTTAAGAAACAAAATAAGTAATTCCAAATTGGCCGTAAAGTAAGGGAAATTAATCATAAATATATGATGGCAGGTGAAACAGATGCAAAATTCAAAAATGATATGGCTTGTAAATCCTTACGGCCCCATAGATGACGAAGACTGGAGAGAATACAGTTTCAATCAGTTTGGAAAATATTTATCAGAGAATGGGTTTCATGTCAATTGGTGGATGGCTATTTTTCCAGCTGCCTTCTTGCTGTGAAGGGATGGCAGTTTAATATGGGAAAAGTATTGTTTATAAACGATTCCGTTTATCTTCCGGGTGAAAAGGCTGTCAAAAGGACGTTTTACTTGTTTGAAATGATGCAAAAACAGGGGTATGACGTAACATTTCTGACTTCCGACTTTAATCATTATGAAAAGAAAAAACGAAATATTGAGGATTTTTATAGAAGATATCCTGAATATAGAGAATGTGTCAAATTTATTCATAAAAGATCTTACACGAGAAATATTTCTTACAGAAGGTTCAGAAGCTGCGTAGACAGTGAGAAGGAAGAACTGGAATGGTTCATTGAAAATGGAAAAGGGTTTGATGCAGTATATATTTCCTGGCCTACCTATTATCTGGTATACCATATTAGAAAATATTGTGATCAATACAATACGAAGCTGATCATAGATGTAAACGATTTATGGCCGGATTCCTTAAGGATGGTTATCCGAAACGATATCCTCTACGACATTTTTACAAAAGGGCTTCAGAGAAAGACAAACATATCATTTTCATATGCAGATGCGATTATTGCGGTTTCTGATGAGTATCTTAGGAAAGCTGCAGATGAAAATACAAGAGCAAAAGAACATCTTTCCGTTTACATAGGTGCAATGCTGGACAGATTTGATAATGGGGTAGAAAGACTTAGCCATACAATTCAAAAGCCTGCTGGAGAGAGATGGATAACCTATATCGGCACATTGGGCCGCAGCTATGATTTTGACACGGTAATCTATGCTGTGAAAAAACTGGAGGTTTATCATGTACGGTTTAAGATACTTGGACAGGGACCAGAAGAAAAGAGATTAAGGAAATTGGCAAAATCTATGGAAGCGCCTGTGGACTTCTTAGGCTTTATGGATTACGAAACAATGGCAGCGTATTTATCTGTATCAGATATCTGCGTGAATTGCATAAAGGGGCGTGCTTCACAAAGCATTATCAATAAAGCAGCAGACTATTTTGCTTCTGGAAAACCTGTGATTAACTGCGGACCATGCAGGGAAATGAGTGATTTAATATCAGCATATGAGTGCGGAGTTAACTATGAAACAGAGAATATAGAAAGCTGTGTTTCAGCTGTTAAGAATATTCTGGCGGATTCGTCGAAGGCAGAAGAATACGGAATCCATGCAAGAAGGCTTGCAGAAGAAAAATTTGACCGGGTAAAAACCCATCAGAGCATTATTCATATGATTGACAGGCTGACTTCATAAGGAGGGCTTTGGCGTGATAACAATCAAACTAAGCGGCGGACTGGGCAACCAATTGTTCCAGTATGCCTATGGCTACCAGATGGCTAAGAAGTTAAATACTGGAATAATCCTTGATACATCCTGGTTTGACAGACAGCGGCTGCGCAGGCCGGATATATTGAGTTTTAGAATAAAGCATGAGTCAGCCAGGCAGATTTGGGATACAGATTCAAAAATAAAGTTTCTCAATAAAACATTTATCAACCGCTCTCTGCGTATCCTGGGATGCAGCAGTTTCAGAGCTGGAGAATATAACTACTTCAAGGAAACCAGATATAAATATACCTATAAGATCAAAACATATGCAAAAGACCAATCATATTTAGACGGATATTGGCAATGTCCTAAGTATTTTGCGTCTGTGAGAAAAGAGCTGATTCAGATGTATTGTTCAGACGGGCTGTCTCCGGGAGTAGAGGAACTAGGAGATTATCTGAAGGAAATAAACAGCATTGCAGTTCATGTGAGACGGGGAGACTATCCTGCTAAAAAGCAGCTGATAAGCAGACTGGTGGCCATATCTGATGGCTATTATAAAAGGGCGTTGGAGGCTGTCTTGCCAAAAGCTGGCTGTAATCCTGAGATATATGTGTTTAGTAATAACATGCCAGATGCGAGAAGGATGCTGGACCCGATGATTTCCGGATTGGTAAAAGAAACAGGAATAAAAACCACGGCGATTGATGAATGGTATCTTATGAAATGCTGCCGAAACCAAATCATTGGAAATAGTACGTTTTCCTGGTGGCCTGCGTATTTAAATGACTACGATTATAAAATCGTTGCAGCTCCCAACAGATATATGGGAAACGATGACATATTAGATAAGGATTGGATAGCAGTTGACGTTTAGGCAATTTAGGTGAAAATTATGAAACTGATTGTTCCGGCAATAAAAGCGGATATAAAGAAAATCATCGATCATTCAGAATACTTTTATAAGTTTCTTCCGATATCTAGTATTACAGTAATTGGTGATTCGTCAATTGAGGATATGGCATATGAGAACGGATTGGAGTACATAGAAGAGTCCAGCCTGGTTGATTATAAGAGTGTTTCTAACTATATTTATAAACGGACTAATAATTATAATGATGTTAAAAGAACTGGCTGGTATGTGCAGCAGTTTATAAAAATGGCATACTCATTAATTTGCAGAGACGATTACTATTTATTGTGGGATAGTGATACCATACCTTTAAAAAAGGTTGCATTCATGATTGAAAATAAACCTGTATTTGACTGCAAAACCGAACATCATAAACCTTATTTTAATACGATTTCAAATTTATTTCCAGAATTTGAACTTTCCTTTCATAAATCGTTTATAGCCGAGCACATGCTCATAAAGACGGAGATCATGAGGATGCTGATTAAGGATATAGAAAGCAGTCAATGTGTGGATGGTGAAAATTTTCAGCAGAAAATCATAAATTCCATTGATATCTGCGAGTTAGGCAGATCCGGATACAGTGAATTTGAAACCTTTGGCAATTATGTCAGGAACCGTTATCCGGATTCATACAGAATGCGTGACTGGAGATCTCTGAGACATGGCGGATTTTTCTTTGATGGAACCAGTAAAATAGATTGTAATGTTCTTCAGTGGCTGAGTAACTATTTTAATGCCATTTCATTTGAAAAAGGAGATTCGTATTCATCCCGTTGCTTCAGAATGATGATGTTTTTGCATTTCCACAGATTAAATCCCAGGTATATAAATGGAGTTGCATTTTACAAACGGATGATAAGAATGATTAAGCGAAAAACAGGGAGAGATGCGTAATGGTCTTTTTTTCAGTGGTTATACCGACGTACAACAGAGAGACTACCATAAAGCGAGCTTTGGACAGCGTCTTAAAACAAAGCTGCACGGATTATGAGATAATTGTAGTAGACGACTGCTCAAAAGATAATACCATAAAAGTTGTTTATGAATATCCCAATGTACAATGCTATGCATTACAGTCAAATTTGGGAGCCTGTGCTGCACGAAACAAGGGAATCGATCTTGCTAAAGGGAAATATATTGCTTTTCTGGATTCTGATGATGAATGGACGGAAGATCATTTATTAGATATCAGAACAGCCATAGAAGCAGAACACAGGCAGATCATCTGCACTGGAGGAAAAACTGTTGGAACTGCAGGAAAGCCAAAAGAGCTGTGCCCAAATACGGATGGCGGGGACATTTATCATAAAGAGCTGTTTGGCGATGTTTTGATGCCGACTTCCTGTGTTGCAGTATCGAAAAAGGTGCTGAAAGAGGTTCAGGGATTTGATATTCATCTGCCTGCCAGACAAGATTATGATTTGTGGCTGAGAATTACAGAGAAATACCAACTTTCGGTTATAAAGAAATGCAGTGCGGTTATATATTGGGACAATCATCTTCATATAGGAAGCGACTATATGAATTATATAAAGGGCACAACCCGGATTGTAGAAAAACTAAATCAGAATGATCGCATATCCCGTCAGGATAAGAAGAAACTGTCAGCAGTTCATTATTTTAACATGGCAAAAGTTTTTGCTAATAACAAAGCATTCGAAGATGCAAGAATTTATTGCAGGAAATCCATGGAATTTAATATAATGAACAAAAATGTTTTGCTTTCCATCTTGCTTCTGTTTCCGTCACTATATACGTTGATTCGAGAAAAAAGGAATTTAGACTATGGTACTTCGGTTCAGGCGAAGAAAAAGTGACAGATCAAAGCTTTTAACAGGGGTTATAAGCTATCTGATAATGCTTCTGTTCTGTCTGGTTCAGCTAAAAACATATATTTATACTATCAATAATCCGATTATTGATATCATTGCCAGAAATACGGATATTATATATATTGCAAGTACGTTTGCTTCACTTTATTATTGCCTGATTTGCTATTTAAAACGCAGGATAATAAATTTGACTATTATATTCATGGTACTTTTTCATGTGTATATTGCTGCGGTGTCTGTTTTTTCAATTGGATTTACGGAATACCGGACAAGCGTCCGATGCATAACTTTTATCTTGTTTTTAGATACATTAATAAATGAAGAAAAATATGGATACATAAAGGCACTTTCCCTGGCTTTGAATACGCTGCTCTTAATCAATGTATTAAACATAATCGTGCGAAAAACAGCATTAAGCAGTTTGGTTCCTTGGGTCTATTATGGTTCTGAGGTGTATTTTTTGGGCTTGGACAATGGTTTTATTACATATATACTGCCTGCTTTGGTTCTTGGGGCAGTTTGCTATAAACTGCATGGACCCTTTATTCTGCATGTACTTCCATGCTTCATTGCCATTTGTGCTGTTTCGTATCTTTTTGTGCTGACATCACTGATGTGCGTGCTGGTGGGAGGAATTATGTTTGCAGTATTCAGGCAAAAGAAAATATATCCTGCAGTTGCAGTTTCTTTCAATATAATTCCATTTTTTATTTTTGAAGTATTCAGAGCTGCATCTGTTATTTCGGCATTGCTGCTTGGGAATTCTGAAAAAATCCAGTCATTTTTTGCAAGAACAGCTATTTGGGACAAGGCAATACCGCATATCCTATCATCACCAGTATTTGGGAATGGGTTTTCGCTGACCCGCAACAGTGCGTGGCTTGGAGTGGGAGGATGCCATAATCAAATTCTGGATTTAATGATTCAAGGGGGATTAATCGGTACGGTTTTGTATTTTATAGTCTTGTTTAATTCTGTCAGATGTATAAAAAAGGCAGGAGATAATTATGCATCTCTCATATACTGTTTGCTATGTGGATTAGGCCTGTGTATGAATTTTGAATCCTACAGCTCTTATACAGGTTATGCATTAATATTTGCAGTTTTTGTTATTGCAGTTAATTATAGAAAAATTTGCCAGTATGTAAATAAGGGGGGGAAAGAGCTTGAAACTAATTGATCATGTTTGTGATTCCGTGATAATTCGTCATGGGGCGATTACAGCAAAACGAAAAATCAAAGAGTTTGACAAGATAACGGATTTTGAATGTACAAAGGAAAATATTCAGACAGGATATATTGCTTCCATGACAACGATTCCTTATAGAATTGAATTAAGTTATTACAGTGTAGCAAGTATTCTAATGCAGAGAAGACGTCCTGAAAAGGTTCTTATTGTTCTTGATGAAGCCCGTAAGGAGCAGTATATATTTTCGGATAAATTTAATCGATTGTTTAAGGCCGGTGTGGAGATCCTTTATAGGAAAGATTTAAGATGCCATACCAAGTACTATTATGCAATTACAGAGTATCCGGATCATTCAGTTATAACTTTTGATGATGACTGCATATATGATGATATGCTTTTTACAAAATTGATAAATGGGCATAAAAAGTATCCTGATGCAGTGATAGCCATGAGATGCCGTGCAGTTAAGCGGAAAAAAGATGGAACTTATGATGAATATAATAATTGGCCAAAATGTTCAGGAAGATACAGTACACAGCCAAGATCGGATATTATAGCTACAGGGGTAGGAGGCGTTTTATATCCGCCTCATATATTTGATGAAGAGACATTTAATATGAATCGGATTATGGAATTTTCTTTAGGTCAGGATGATATTTGGTTATATTTTATGGAAAGAAGAAACAATATTTTAGTCTATAGGCCTAAAGGAAAAAGCCAAATGTATGTTGACGTACCTGATACACAGGCTATTTCCCTGCAGAGTGACAATGTGCGGCATAATAGGAATGATGAGTCTATCCATAAGCTTGCAGATTACTACAAACTGAAATAGAGGGAAAAAGCAAGATGATTAGAAAACAAGAAATATCATTGAAAAAGGCGGTTATTATAAACGCAGCCGCAAAGTATGCTAAAGTTTTAGTTAATCTGGTTTATACTGCAATATTGGCAAGAATATTGAGTCCGGAAGACTATGGCATTGTTGCAGTCATTACAGTCTTTACAACATTTTTTGCGCTATTCTCGGACATGGGGTTAAGTACTGCGATAATTCAGAATAAAACGCTGACAAATGATGAAGTAAATGATATTTTTTCCTTTACTATCTATTTAGGTGTTGGTTTAGCCCTGTTTTTTTGCCTTTTTTCCTTTCCTTTGTCTGTTTTTTACAATGATCGGGTATATATTCCTGCAGGGATGCTGCTTTCAGTTGCTCTGTTATTTAACACGTTAAATATGATTCCCAATGCTCTGCTTATGAAAGAAAGGCAGTTTGTATCGGTGGCTGTTCGTACAATTGCCATTACTGTTATTGGAGGGATCATTACGGTTATATGCGCAGTCTGCGGATTGAAACATTATTCGGTGATAACCAATGCCATATTGACCTCCATTCTTACATACTTTGCCAATATAAGAGGGTTAGGCCTTAGATTCCATATTAAAATAAGATGCAGCAGTATCAAAAAAGTCTGGGGTTTTTCCGTGTTTCAGTTTGGGTTTAACATCGTAAACTACTTTTCAAGAAATCTGGATAACCTTCTGATAGGAAAATTTATGGGAAACGCTGATTTAGGGTATTATGATAAGGCATATAAATTAATGCAATATCCCACGTCTAATCTGACACATGTGATAACGCCTGCATTGCACCCGATTCTTTCAGACTATCAGGACAATAAAGAATATATTTACGAAAAGTATATTTTAATTGTCCGTTTTCTGTGTATTATTGGGGTTTTTATAAGTTCCTACTGCTTTCTTGCATCTGAGGAAATCATTACGCTTTTATATGGATCAGGATGGGAAAACAGTGTGCTTTGTTTTTCATGGCTTAGTATTTCCATATGGGCACAGATGATAACATCCAGCTCTGGTGCCATATTCCAAAGCTTAGGCGATACGAAAAGAATGTTTATTGTTGGAGGCATAAATGCTTTCATCAACATTTTATGCATCGTATTGGGTGTTTTTAAGGGCGATATTGTATATGTGGCAATGTTTGTAGGCATTTGTTATAACATCCATTTCTTCTCCACATATGTTGCTTTGATTCACTTTTCATTGGAAAAATCTTTTATAAAATTTCTATTTGAATTAAAAAAGGAATTCTGCATCGGCGTATTTTTGATTATCAGCGTTTGTGTATTTAAGTTTAACATTGAAATAATATTTTTGAGTGCTGTTTTAAAATTCTTCTATTTAGGACTTGTGTTCTTTGTGATGCTGCTGATTACTAAGGATTATTTTTTCTTTATGAAACTGATCGGCCTCAATCTCCCGCAAAGTGGAAAATACAACTGATGGGAAACTATTTTCAGACATGCTTTAATACTATAGCGGACTCTCTGGAAATATCCAGAAGAAACTGTTATCTTATAAGAGGAATATAGAAAGCGAGTGCGCAGCAGTTAAGATGCAGTTTATGTTATGAGATAACAGACCAGGTTTCTATTCCCAATCAGGAAATTGCAAAGGAGCTTAAATGCAGCAGATGGGCGGGGGCACGGCGTACTGCAGGCTTTGCGCCGTTTGGCGGAGCTTTTGAAGGATACATGGGCGCTTAATGGAAAAGCAGCAGCAAAAGGCTTGGCTGCAGAAGCCAAAGCCTTTTCCCGCAATTCTGCCTGTTCCATGAAAACAGGGAAAATGTCACATAAAACCAATCCGATCTCTCTGATATTTCCGGCCTTTTCTGTACAATCTGCCGTTTTTTCAAAATTTTCAAAAAGATTCCTGATTTTCTGTTGACTTTGATGGCGTGATTTTGTAAAATGAATGTAAGCGCTTACAATTTGTGAAACGGCAGTAAAATCGCTCTATTCTGCCATACTAAAAAGAGCAGAGAAGAAAACTTAATTGAGGAGAGGGAAATATGCAGGACGTCATCAGGATTAATCAGGAGGACAACGTTGCGGTTGCTCTGCGCCCCATAGCCAAAGGGGAGACTCTTGTTATGGGGGGCATTTCAGTAACTGTTTCGGAGGAGATTCCCCAGGGTCACAAGGTGGCTCTTAAGCCGGTGAAGGCTGGAGAGGAGATAGTGAAATATGGATTTCGCATAGGCTTTGCCAAAGAGGATATTAATACCGGACAGTGGGTACATGTGCACAATCTGAAAACAGCCCTTGGAGATTTGCTTACCTATCAGTATGAGCCTGCCAATGCGGCAGTAACCCAGCGTGAACATGCTGTATTTCAGGGATTCCGCCGCACTGACGGCAAGGCCGGCGTACGCAATGAAATATGGATCATTCCCACAGTAGGCTGTGTCAACTCTATCGCCAAGGCTCTGGAAAAAGACGCCAAGAGACTGGTGGAAGGAAGCCTGGAGGAAGTAGTGGCATTTCCCCATCCTTATGGATGTTCTCAGATGGGTGATGACCAGGAGCACACCAGGACCGTGCTGGCGGACATGATCCACCACCCTAATGCGGCAGGTGTTTTGGTTCTGGGACTGGGCTGCGAGAACAGCAATATTCCTGTATTGAAAGAATATATTGGAGACTATGATGAGCAGCGGGTAAGATTTCTTCAGTGCCAGGATGTGGAAGACGAGCATGAGGCAGCCATGGAGATCCTGGAGGAATTAGCCGCATACGCAAAAGGATTTACCAGAGAGCCCATTGACGCCAGCGAACTGGTTATCGGAATGAAGTGCGGCGGCTCTGACGGGCTGTCAGGCATTACGGCCAATCCTACGGTAGGAGCATTTTCCGATCTTTTGATTTCAAAAGGCGGCACTACCATTTTGACGGAGGTTCCGGAAATGTTCGGGGCAGAAACCATTTTGATGAACCGCTGTGAGACAGAAGAATTGTTTCAAAAGACTGTGAACCTGATTAATGATTTTAAGAATTATTTTACCAGCCATAATCAGACGATCTATGAGAATCCGTCCCCAGGCAATAAAAAGGGAGGTATCTCCACACTGGAGGACAAGTCTTTGGGCTGCACCCAGAAGTCTGGCAGTGCGCCGGTGAAGGGAGTGCTGGCTTACGGGGAGCCAGTGAAAGAGAAGGGGCTGAACCTGTTAAGCGCTCCTGGCAATGACCTGGTGGCTTCCACGGCGCTGGCAGTATCCGGGGCCCAGATCGTTTTATTTACCACCGGGCGGGGAACTCCATTCGCTTCTCCTGTTCCTACAGTGAAGATTTCCAGCAATTCTGCTTTGGCAGGAAAGAAGAATAACTGGATTGATTTCAATGCAGGGCGCATGGTGGAGGACAAATCCAAGGAAGAACTGGCACAGGAACTGTTTGACTATGTTCTGGAAGTGGCATCCGGCAGGAAAGTAAAGGCTGAAGAGGCAGGGTTCCATGATATGGCTATTTTTAAACAGGGCGTAACTCTGTAAAATCGGCCGCCATCCGGCAGGAGCCGGCATGTATGGCGGTCTGGCATAAATTCCTCTTGTGAAAACCCCTGAGAAGGAGATATACTGATGGTATATTCCCTGATGCCTTGCAGAGGCTGGCGCTGCCTTGTGGCCAAGTGCAGCTGTGGGGCTGAGAATCCAGACGCCGCAATATGAAAGAATCCAGGAAGCTTTTCCTAATTAAGACAGCCGGCAGCAGGGGAAAATCTCAGGAGGCATAAATATGAAGCTGAATCGAACAACACAAAGAACTGTAGAAATACTGAAGCTGATTTCCCGGAATCCGGACGGAATTACCCTGGATGAAATCTGCGCCCGGCTGGATCTGCCTAAAACCAGCGCCTATGATATAATTACCACCTTAGTGGAAATGGGAATGGCCAATGTGCAGAAAGGCTCCAGGCAGACTTATACTATCGGACTGACGGCTTACCGGATCGGAATCAATTACACCAATAACCTGGATTTTCTTGGGATCATTGAGCCGGAGCTGAAGGCATTTTCTAAATCAGTGGGGAAGACGGTTTTCTTTGGAGTCCGTTCTGATCATGATGTGGTGTATATCTGCAAGTTTGAGCCGGAAAACCCGATTATCACCACTGCCACTGTAGGCACCAAGAATCCTATGTACTGTACATCCCTTGGAAAGGCGATCCTGGCGTATACGGATCAGGAGACCAGACAGCAGATTATGGGACGGATAAAGTTCCGTCGAAAGACAGAGAATACCATTATGAGCCGGGAAGCCCTGGAAGAAGAGCTGGAGAAAGTGCAGAAACAGGGCTATGCCCTGGATGCCAGGGAGATGGAGGAACATATGGAGTGCGCCGGGGCAGCAGTATTCGGTCCTGACGGCAGCGTTATGGGGGCCATCAGCGTGTCCAGCTTGTACAAGCTGGGGGAAGATTACGATGCCCTGGGACAGCTGGTTTCGAAAAAAGCAGAACAGGTATCCAAGTTATTGGGATTTTTAGGAAAAATGTAGGGAAAGATATTGACAAATAAGCAGGAAGCAGTTAATATTTTAGTATAAGAATCGTGTTTGCGAAAGACAAACGCATATACGAATTTTAAAGGAGAGAAAAACATGAAAAAAGAAAAAGTGTTGGCAAGAATGAAGGAAGATTGTCTGGTTGCAGTAGTGCGTGCAAAGAACCTGGAACAGGGCGAGAAGGTAGTTGATGCGATTATTGAGGGCGGAATCAATTTTATTGAGATTACCATGACCATGGACGAGGGCAACCCTATTGACTTTATTGCGGCTATGGTGAAGAAGTATAAGGATAATGACAAGGTAGTTATCGGCGCAGGGACGGTTCTCGATCCGGAGACTGCAAGGCAGGTAATTTTGGCAGGCGCAAACTATGTTGTAAGCCCAGGCCTTAATGTGGAGACTGTGAAACTGTGCAACCGCTACAGAGTTCCCATGCTGCCAGGCGTTATGACTCCAACTGAGGCTATTACGGCTATGGAGGCAGGGTGCGATATTATCAAGATCTTCCCTGGCAATATTGTAGGACCGGCAGCTATCAGCTCCTTTAAAGGGCCTCTTCCCCAAGGTGAATTTATGCCGTCCGGCGGTGTTGACGTGGACAATGTTGACAAGTGGATCAAGGCAGGCGCTTATGCGGTGGGTACCGGCTCCAGCCTGACCAAGGGCGCTAAGACAGGAGATTTTGCAGCAGTGACGGCTAAGGCAAAAGAGTTTGTTGAGGCAGTGGCAGCGGCAAGAAAATAATTATTTACCTATGGCGGCCCCAGTGCCGCCGCACATAAATGTTTATCAATGCAAAAAGCAATATAAAAAGGAGAAAGAACAATGGCAAAGATTGTAACCATGGGCGAGATCATGCTGAGACTGTCCACACCAAACAACGAGAAATTTATCCAGGCTGACGAATTTGACATCAATTACGGAGGCGGCGAGGCTAATGTAGCCGTATCTCTGGCTAATTACGGCCATGACGCCGAGTTTGTTACCGCAGTTCCTGCTAACCCTATCGGTGAGTGCGCAGTGGCGGCTTTGAGAAAGTACAATGTAGGCACAAAGCACATTGCAAGAAGCGGTGAGCGTCTCGGCATTTACTATCTGGAGACTGGTTCAGCCATGAGAGCTTCCAATGTGGTTTACGACAGAGCTCATAGCTCTATTTCCACCGCAGTTCCCAGCGAGTTTAACTTTGATGAGATTTTTGAGGGTGCTGACTGGTTCCATTTTACAGGGATTACTCCAGCTGTCAGCGATGCAGCCATTGAGCTGACTGAGGCTGCTTTAAAGGCAGCGAAAGCCCACGGAGTAACTGTATCCGTTGATTTGAACTTCCGCAAGAAATTATGGTCATCTGAGAAGGCTCAGAAGGTTATGACGAATTTGATGCAGTATGTTGACGTGTGCATCGGCAATGAGGAGGATGCAGAGAAGGTTCTGGGCTTTAAGCCGGGCAACACAGATGTAACTTCCGGAGAGCTGGAACTGGCAGGCTATGTGGATATTTTCAATCAGATGGCTGACAAGTTCGGGTTCAAGTACATTATCAGTTCTTTGCGTGAGAGCCACAGCGCTTCTGACAATGGCTGGTCTGCCTGCATTATGGATGGCAAGACGAGAGAATTTTACCATTCCAGAAAATACCACATTACTCCTATCGTGGATCGGGTAGGCGGCGGAGATTCTTTTGCAGCCGGCCTTATCTGTGGGCTTGTGGACGGAAAAGATATGAAGGCAGCTCTGGAGTACGCTGTGGCGGCTTCCGCATTGAAGCATACGATTCCTGGTGACTTTAACCTGGTAACCCGTGCAGACGTTGAGAATCTGGCAGGCGGCGACGGTTCAGGCCGCGTGCAGAGATAACCTGAAGCTGGCAGAAATATGATGAAGCTGCGGGCGTTATGGCCCACGTCGGTAATTGCAATCGCGACAGAATGATTTAACGGACATAACATGGCTATTCGGACATCAAAAAATACCATGGCTGAGTAGCTGCTGAACACATCGGAAAGGGGACAGCTCCATGCTCAAAAATGAGAGTATTGGACCTGTCCTTTTTACGAGCCGGAAAAGAGAGGAATGAGGTAAGCCATGAAAGAAAAAAGGACATTTGATTTGCTGACTCTGGGACAGCTTTTGCTGCGCCTTTCGCCGCCGAACAATGAACGTCTGGTGCGGGGGGATACATTTGAAAAACAGGTAGGCGGAGCTGAGCTGAATGTGGCTGTGGGTGTGTCTCTTCTGGGACTGCATACAGGCGTTATCTCAAAGCTGCCTTCCCATGATATGGGAAGCTTTATGAAGGGAAAAATTCGTTCTTATGGTATTAGTGATGACTATTTTCTGTATGATTATTCCCCTTCTGCCAGAGTGGGAATCTATTACTATGAAAACGGCGCCTTTCCAAGAAAGCCTAAAGTGATCTACGATCGCAGCAACAGTTCATTCTATTCTCTCAGCATAGATGAGATACCCAAGGAAACTTACAGCGCCAGCCGGTGCTTCCACACTACAGGCATTACTCTGGCTCTTAATGAGAAGATCCGTGAGACTACCATTGAGATGATTAAAAGGTTTAAAGAAGCAGGAACGCTGGTATCTTTTGATGTAAACTTCAGGGGTAACTTATGGACCGGGGAACAGGCAAGGGAGTGCATTGAGCGGATTCTTCCTTATGTGGATATATTTTTCTGTTCCGAGGATACGGCCCGCCTTACGTTTAAGAAGACAGGTACAGCTGAGGAGATGATGAAAAGCTTTACTGAGGAGTACCCTGTTTCCATCGTGGCATCTACTCAGAGGGTGGTGCACAGCCCTAAACGGCATACCTTTGGTTCCGTAATGTATGATGCCAAAAAGGACAAGTATTATGAGGAGGAACCATACCGAGATATTGAGGTGGTAGACCGAATCGGAAGCGGGGACGCTTATATTTCAGGGGCTCTTTACGGGCTGCTTACCAGTGACTTTGACTGCGCAAGAGCAGTTCGATACGGCAATGCTGCCAGCGCAGTGAAAAATACGATTCCTGGAGACCTGCCTTCCTCAGATTTGGAGGAGATTGAGACGATCATCAGGGCACATAACCAGAAAGGCCCCCAGAGCGAGATGGCAAGATAAAACGGTTAACGCAAAAAATAATATGGAGGTAAATTATGGCAGTATCAATCAAGGGCAACGTAATCGTAGGGCAGTCAGGCGGGCCTACGGCAGTAATCAATTCCAGCCTTGCAGGCGTTTACAAGACAGCCATTGACCGGGGAGCAAAGAAAGTTTATGGAATGCTTCACGGCGTCCAGGGGCTTTTGGATGAGCGTGTGGTGGATATGTCCGATCATATAAAAAGCGATTTGGACATTGACCTGTTAAAGAGAACTCCTTCTTCATTCCTTGGCTCCTGCCGATACAAATTGCCGGATATTAAAGACGGAACTGAGCTTTATGACAAGATTTTCAAGATACTGGACAAACTGGAGATTGAGTATTTCTTCTACATCGGCGGCAATGATTCCATGGATACCATCAAGAAGCTTTCCGATTATGCCCTTCTTAATGGCAGTCAGATTCGGTTTATGGGGGTTCCAAAGACTATTGATAATGATCTGGCAGTGACGGATCATACGCCTGGGTTCGGAAGTGCTGCCAAATATATTGCTTCTATTACAAAAGAAGTAATTCGCGATGGCCTGGTTTATGATCAGGAAAGCGTGACGCTTCTGGAGATTATGGGAAGAAACGCAGGATGGCTTACAGGTGCTGCCGCACTGGCTACAGGGGAAGACTGTGAGGGGCCGGATATGCTGTTTCTGCCGGAGATCACCTTTGACGTGGAACATTTTATGAAAAAGGTGACGGATCTGCAGAAGGTGAAAAAGTCTGTGGTGGTAGCAATCTCGGAAGGCGTGAAAGTGGCGGACGGAAGGTATGTGTGCGAATTGACAGACAATATTGACTATGTGGACGCCTTCGGCCATAAGCAGCTAACCGGAACTTCCCGCTACCTGGCAGGACGGATTTCCCGGGAGATGGGCTGCAAGACCAGGGCCATTGAGTTTAACTCTCTTCAGAGATGTGCTTCCCATATTGTGGGCCGTGTAGATATTACGGAGGCATTCCAGGTAGGCGGCGCTGCGGTGAAGGCGGCATTTGAAGGAGAAACCGGGAAAATGATTATTTTAAAACGAGTTTCTGATGACCCCTATCTCTGCATTACAGATATTTATGATGTCCATAAAATTGCCAATGTGGAGAAGGTAGTTCCAAGAGAGTGGATAAATGAAGCCGGTGATTATGTGACTCAGGACTTTGTCAATTATGTGCGTCCTTTGATCCAGGCGGAGCTGACACCGATTATGGTGGACGGGCTGCCCAGGCATCTGCGGCTGGAAGATGCCTGAAACTTTAGAGTTTTTGCAGAAAAGGGAAAACATAGTTTCTAGGTGTCCGTGTAAAGGCCGGTTCCCTGAAGATTAAAGAGAGACTTCTGAATGCACTGACAATTTTTGTCAGAACATGCAGAAGTCTCATTTGTTTCAGGCGGCAATGGAATCTGCTTAACAATGCTTTCCTAAAACATGAAGTCAGATGTCCAGTCTGATTACAGCTCTAATTTCAGATCTCCGTCCTTAATCCACCCTGTTTTCCTGAATATCTCTCCAAACGCCCAAGTAAGTGCGGCAGGAAGAACAAAACATACCAGAAGAATGCCTGCCCACATACCTGAACTGCCTCCCATGGCTGTGTAGACGCCGATAGGGCCCACCAGGCCGCAGGTCCCCATGCCAGATCCGGCAGGGATATTTTCCATATGAAATACCATGGTGGCAATAGGGCCGGTGACCATGGAAGCTAATGTAGGAGGAAGCCAGACTCTTGGGTTTTTTACAATATTGCCCATCTGCAGCATGGAGGTGCCCAGGCCCTGGGCCAGAAGGCCGCTAACGCCGTTTTCCCGGAAACTTAGGACGGCAAAACCGATCATTTGAGCGCAGCAGCCAGCAGTAGCCGCACCGCCTGCCAGGCCGTCAAGACTAAGCATAATACAAATAGCGGCGCTGCTGATGGGAAGGGTCAGGGCAATGCCTATAAGGGCAGATACCAGAATTCCCATGAAAAAAGGCTGCATTTCCGTGGCTGTTTTTACCAGGCTGCCGAATGCAGTCATAAAGGCCGACACTCCGGGGCCGGCAAACTGGGCTGTCAGTACGCCGGAGATAATGGTTACGCCAGGGGTAACAAGGATATCTACCCGGGTTTCCTTGGAAACGATTTTGCCCAGCTCCACAGCCACAATGGAAGCTGCAAAGGCTCCCACAGGGCCTCCCAGGGCATTGCCGGCGATTCCTGCCGTGGCGGCGGACAGTAAAACCAGCTGGGGGGCATGGAGGGCATAGGCAATGGAAACGCCCAAAGCAGCGCCGGTGGCATTTTTTGCATATTCGGATATGGTGTTGAAAATCTGAATGCCTGTTTTTTCACCCAGAGTGGCAAAGATGGTTCCCATAAGCAGAGAGGCGAAAAGGCCGAAAGCCATTGCGCCCATGGCATCGATAAAATAGGTTTTCAGAGTTGGGGTTACATGTTTGCGTTTTAAAAACGCTTTTACGCCTGCTGTGTCCATGTGAAAATCTCCTTTCATTAATCGTCCTGTAATTATGGTGCAGCGTTTCGGAAATCGAGACAGCATTGCTGAAAAGAATCCGTAACTTCAGGATAACAGTTGGGGGAATTTACACACATTTGACTTCCCAGGGTCAAAGCAGTTTTATGTTGTTCTTGATTGTACCATAATTTTTCCAAAACGCAAGACTATGTTAATAAATTAACGATACTTAATGAGATTATGGAAGTCGTATTTGCTGAATTCCATTGCTTTAGAAGATATTTGGCAGTATAATGAAACATGTATTGCCGTGTGCCGTGTGCAATGGTTTGGATTTCATGTTTAAGGAGGTTTCTATGGGAAAATCAAAAAGGTATGAATATGATTATGCTCAGTATGAGAACGGAAAGGGGTCGGGAACCATGATCGGGGACATTCTGGCAGATCCGGATTTTAATCAGGTGACAGATGTGACGATTGGAAGCTGGGGCAGCCCATGGGAGGATAACTGCCAGGCGATCCTGGATGGAATTGTAGACAATCAAGATAAGTTTGCCCATGTAAAGCAGCTGTTTGTCGGGGATATGGGCTATGAGGACTGTGAGGTATCCTGGATCACGCAGGGGAATTACGGGAGACTCTGGAAAGCCCTTCCCGGCCTGAAGGAGCTGACGATAAAAGGAAGTACGGATTTGTCCCTGGGAGAGGTTGAGCATGAGAACCTGGAAGCGCTGACCATTATCTGCGGCGGGCTTCCAGTGTCTGTACTGGAGGAAATCCAAAAAGCGAAACTTCCGAATCTGAAAAAGCTGGTTCTTTACATAGGAGTGGAGTATTATGGGTTTGACGGCGACGAGGACACACTTAGGACTTTCCTGGAAAAGTCAGATTTCCCGAAGCTGACGTATTTGGGAATTGAGGACAGTGAAATTCAGGATCAGCTGACACAGGTAGTTTTGGAGAGCAAATATATAGGACAGATACACACCTTGGATTTGGCCAATGGCACCTTAACCGATAAGGGAGGAGCCTTGCTTTTGGAAAAGATTCCATCCTGTCCCAATATTAAAGTCCTGGATATTCATTACCACTATCTGTCAGACAACATGGCGCAGCAGCTTAAGGGGCTGCCCATAGAGGTAGATGTGTCCGAAGCCAATGAGCCGGAAGAATATGACGGCGAAATGTGGATGGACGCCATGCTGACGGAATGAGCCGTCTGATTCTTCTTGGAAACCCGGAAACAAAGAGAGCTGTCTATCTGAAGAAAGGGGCCGAAAAAGCCGGGGCGGAAGTTGAAGTGCTTGACTGGAGAGAGTTCCCCCATAACTTTGAAGAGATCTATTTTCAGGAAGAGGAAATCTTTCTGAAAATAGATCCGCCCCTGTGGAATAGCTGCTGTCTGGAGGAGCTGGACAGGCTGGTTTTGAAATATGAGGGAAACCTGGACTATCTCGCAGCATCTGTGAGAAGCAAGGGAATCACTTTTTTAAACCATCCCCAGGGAATCAAAGAGCTTTTGGACAAACGAGGGTGTAAAAGGCGGCTTAAGAAGGCAGGAATTCCAGTTACGGAAGAGCTCGAAACGGAATCGACAAGTGCAATATTGCAAAGAGAGTGTGAATACCCTTTAACAGAACAACTGCTGGATACTATGGAAAGGCAGAAAATATTTCAGGTGTTTATAAAGCCTAATCATGGTTCTGGGGCAGCAGGGGTCATGGCTTTCCGATATGAACCAAGGAAGGGCCAGACGGCTTTGTATACCTGTGCAGCAGAGCAGACTACAACAGGAAGCCTGGTGAATACTAAACGGCTTAGGCGTTTCACAGACAGGCGGAAGGTGTGTTCCATAGTGGAAGGGCTTTTAAAAACAGACTGTATTGTGGAACGATGGTATGCCAAGGCAGAAAATAAAGGATTCTCTTACGACCTTCGGGCAGTGGTTCAGGACGGGAAGATTGACTTTATGCTGGCACGGCTTTCGGCAGGGCCCATTACCAATTTGCAGCTGAACAATCACCCTCTAAGGGCAGAGGAATTGGGCCTTTCTTCGGCAGTCAAAAATCAGGTGGAGCAGGTTTGCCGACAGGCTGCCGCATGCTGGCCCTCATTGCGAAGCGTCGGAGTTGACATTCTGCTGGAACGCAGAAGCCTGCGGCCAAGGGTTATCGAGATGAACGGGCAGGGGGATCTGATTTACCAGGATATTTACGGCGAGAATAAAATTTACTGTCGGCAGGCAGAGATGATGAAACGGTGGCAGCAGGGGGAAAAGCAGCAGACAGGAAGGGGCGGCAGTACTGACTGATGTAAGGCTGACAGTCTGCTGCCATAACAGCGGCCGGGAAAGGAAATAGGATGAATAAAACAGAAACACCCTACGAGGATACGCAATCTGCTGAGGTTACAATAAATAAGCTGGCAAAGAAGCATGGGGAAGACGGAAAAGAGAAACAGGGAACAGGAGAAGTCCCATTCCGCTTGTTTTCTTCTTTGGCAAAACGGAAGAAGCCATCTATAGATATGAACCAGATAGTAGGTTCTATGGATATTTTGCTTATCTGTCTTGATACCCTGCGGTATGATGTGGCAGTTTTGGAAGAAGAGAAGAAAACCACACCGGTGCTTAACCGTTATGGAAGATGGCAGAAATGCCAGGCGCCGGGAAATTTTACCTGGCCTTCTCATCACAGCATGTTTTCAGGATTCCTGCCAATGCCTTATGATGCCAAAAATCTGGCAGACAGGGAGATGCTGTTTTTCCCAAGGCAGATCGGTATGGGGAACAAAGTGCCTGAAGGGGCATATGGATTTTCCGGAAGCACAATTATGGAAGGGCTGGAAAAGGATGGATATGATACCTGGTGTGTAGGAGGCGTGTCATTTTTTGATAAGAGATCGGATTTGGGAAAGGTTTTCCCCGGATACTTCAGGAAAAGTTATTGGAATCCGTCTTTTGGATGCGGGGTGAAAGAAAGCACTAGGAATCAGGTGGATTTTCTTATTAAAAAAGTAGAGGAGGCAGACCGGGAAAAGAAGATCTTTTTGTATCTTAATATAGATGCCATCCATTATCCCAATTATTTTTATCTGGAAGGGGCAAGAAGTGACAGTATGGAAAGCCATGGGGCTGCGCTGCAATATGCAGACCGGGAATTGGGAAGGTTGTTTGAAAGTTGGAAAGCCATAAGAGGAGAGGCATTTATTATCTGCTGTTCTGACCATGGAACGTGCTATGGGGAGGACGGATGCCAATTTCACGGGATTAACCATCCTGCAGTGAATACAGTTCCCTA
>CATLBO010000036.1 GCA_949879025.1 uncultured Hungatella sp.
TTGTATCTGCCAGGGCTTTAGGGGATACAAAGCTTCAGGTGAAGGTGGACTATATGCCAGTGACGGTTTTAGGTGGCACCACATGGGCGGGCTGGGATAAAACGGAAAGAAAGAAAGCAACCTGGAAACCGGTGAAATACGCCACCGGATATTCGGTAGCGCTTTACGGCGATAATAAGGTGGTGAAACGCCAGAAAGTGAAAGGAACCAGTCTGGATATGGCGCCTTTTATGAAGTCGGATGATAAGACTTACTTTTTTGAGGTGAAGGCAATTCCAACTACGTCGGAGGAAAAGAAGTACCTAAAAGAGGGTATTTCGGTTGCATCTTCGGAAGATGAATATGATTACAGCGAGAACTGGAATGATAATACAGACGACGGCGGTTCCATCAGAGGCAGCAACTATGTCCTGCCTGACGGAGAGAAATCTAAAAACAGCTGGAAAAAGGTATCTGGCCGATGGTATTATTTTGATGAAAACGGCAGCATGGCAAAGGGCTGGAGGTTTATCAACAATCATTGGTATTTTATGAGCAGCGGCGGTGCCATGCAGACCGGCTGGGTGAATCCGTCAGCAGATTCCTGGTACTATCTGAATGACAGCGGGGAGATGTGTACTGGATGGATTCAGCCAACCCCCGGCGACTGGTATTATCTGGATGGCAGCGGCTGTATGCAGCGGGGCTGGGCGTTTATTAACGGCCGGTGGTATTACCTTGACGCCAACGGAAAGATGCAGCGCGGCTGGGTCATGGTTTCAGGGTCATGGTTTTATCTGAACAATGATGGAAGCATGGTGACAAATGCATCGATTGACGGCTGGACCATCGGAGCCAATGGGGTGGCATACCAATAAAGCATATGGACAGCTGCAGGAATTTAAGCCTAGAGGGAAATGCCGTCTTTCGGTGATGCAGCCGGAAGGCGGCTTAAAGAGCGTTTGTTATGGAAAAGAGAGAAAAAGAGGAGAAAAAGCTATGGGTTTAGTAACATCAGCGGCGGATTTAAACAGCATCAATACGCCAAACCGACAGATTTCCCAGACAGAAACAGCCAGTGAAAGTTTTCGGAATGCGTTTCAAAGCGCTTCGGCAGGGATTGGGACAGAAAGTATGGACAGCATATTTGAGGAGGCATCTTCCAGGTATGGAGTATCTGTAAACTTGCTGAAGGCTGTCGCAAAGGCGGAGTCTAATTTTAATCCTAACGCAGTTTCAAAGGCCGGAGCTATCGGCGTAATGCAGCTTATGCCTGCCACAGCAAGATCATTGGGGGTTTCCGATCCTTATGATGCAAGGCAGAACATTATGGGCGGAGCCAAATATTTGAAGGAGAACCTGGATCGTTTTGACGGCAATGTAAATTTAGCTGTAGCCGCATACAATGCAGGACCTAACAGCGTCCAGAAGTATGGAGGGATTCCACCTTATAAGGAGACTCAGAATTATGTAAGGACTGTAAATTCTTATATGAACGGTTCGCCTATTTATGCAGGGAAAATGGTGCAGACAGGCGGGGCTGGAGGTCAGTGGGGGCTGGGATTTGGAAACAGCAGCCTGTCTGGTTTTTCGGCAGATCAGCTTTTGAGCTTGTATGGAGTTTCGGGAGGAAGCGTGGGAAGTATGCTTGACGGCAGTTCCTCCTCTTCCGATGGGCTGTATGGTTCTTATGGTCGGCAGTCAGGGCTGTTCGGCCTTGGAAATGTGGGTTCTTATGGTCTGGGGATGAGTGGTTTGGGAAGTTATTACGGAACCAGCACCAATGGACTCAGCATGCTTCTCGGAACGGCTGCAGCAGATGAGGGAGGGGATACGGTTTCGCTGGATAAGGAAAGCTTTTCCAGCCTGGTGGAGATTCTGAGGATTCAGATGATGATGAATGCCAGCAGGATGGCAGGGTCTGTAGTCATATAGCGCAGGCTTTGGGACGGTTATGTCTCTGCTTTGGAAACAGCTGCATAAACTTTTGAAATATGTCCCGTAAAATTTGAATAGACAGACGTTAAGGAGGGCTACATAGTCATGAAATTTAGAGATTGTGAAACCTGTATGGTATATGGAACAGACAATAAACCCCTGTCAAGGGCCAGAGTACAGACAGATGAGAAAGATAAGGTAACTTTGTATTTCAATAATTATAAACTGCGCAATATCCGGTTTAAGACCTATGTGGATTTCTATGATATGCAGCAGGGGCTTATGCGTACCTGGTGCGAACTGGTTATCCGCAAGAATACTAATAAAGATATGATGGAACCGTGGATGGCAGATGTGAAAGTGCTGGAGGTTGCAGACGTATTCCAGAGGCAGAAGGATCTTAGGGTAAGGGTGAATATTTCAACCAGCTTTACCACAGATACAGGCGAGTATTTTTCCGGCAGTATCAAGAACATCAGCGCAGGAGGGATTTTCCTGGTAACATCCAAAGCGCTGCAGCCTGATACCAGGTTTACATTCAGCTACCGTTTTGACGGAGAGCTGTGCAAAGTCAATGCCAAAGTTCTTCGGGCAAGAGGCGCTACTACCGGAGGCTTTGGATACGGATGCCAGTTTGTGCGTCTACTACCGGAGACGGAAGCTACCATCCGTAAATTTGTGTTTGCAAAGCAGGTTGAAAATCAGAAGAATCCGGAGAGGAGACTATAGTGAAACTGAATCTGGTCATGATCGTAAAGAATGAGGAGCGTTCCCTGAGGCGGTGCCTGAAAGCGGCAAAGCCTCTGGTAGACCAGATAATCATAGCAGATACCGGTTCTACGGACAGGACGGCGGAGATAGCAAGAGCCATGGGAGCAGTGGTGGTGGATTTTCCATGGGTTAATGACTTCTCCGCCGCCCGCAATTTTGCCCTGGATCATTCAGACGGGGACTGGAATCTGGTGCTGGATGCTGACGAATATTTAAGACCCTGCAGCCGGCGGGAATTGGAAAGGATCTTAAAAAAACGGGACGGAATATGGTTTGGCGGGATTACCAGGTACGACTCCTATGAGGATGAGGGAGGTATCAGCCAGAGCACGTCAGTACTCCCCAGACTGCTGCCAAGAGGCATAAGGTATGAGGGAATCATTCATGAGCAGCCCAAAGGTGATTATACTTGCTATTCCCTGCCCTTGTCTGCCGACCATGACGGATATCTGGTGGCAGACAAAGGAGAGAGAAATCTTCCCTATCTGCAGGAAGCAGTGAAACAGAATCCCCAGGACGGTTACTACTGGTTTCAGCTGGCATCTACTCTGCGGAACATGAAAAGGCTGGAGGAGAGCCTGGAGCCTTTTGGGAGATTCTATGAATTGGCAAATCCTTCCTGCGGCTATCGTCAGGAGGGAGTGGTGCTTTATTTGTATACGCTTCTGGATCTGGGAACAGTGAGATGCCTTGAGGCAGCGGCAGGGATTGTGGAAAAGGAACAGGCGGCTTTAGGAAACTGGCCGGATTTCTGTTTTGTGTGCGGCCTGTTTTATATGAAAAGAGTCCTGTCTGACGTAGAGCGATACATTGATTTGCTCCCTAATATAGAAGGATGTTATTTGAGATGTTTAAAATTGGGGGAACGGCCAGAGATGGGAGGCGTAGTGGGAACCGGTTCCTTTAAGGCGGCTTATAACCTGGGAGCGTGGTATGAGGTGTCAGGCCAGACCCGGCTGGCAGAAAGGTATTACAAGGAAGCAGCCAAGATGGGGTATGGGCCAGCGAAGGAGAGCATAAAAAGGTTGAATCATGTGAAAGAATGAAGATAATGAATCAAAGACTTTTATTCTGTGAAAAAAATGTGAAAATCCGCCTCTGCCCTTATGCGGATGCCAAATCCGCCGATATATTAACCAGAAACAAGAACCAAGGATGGTTGAAATATGACGGCTCGACTTTCGGCAGGAAAGTCAGAGTGCCGCGACATAGCAAGGAAGGATGGTTGCGGATATATGATAATTCAGAACAATATAGCGGGTATTAATTCAGCCCGTAATAAAGGGATTTCAGAAGGCCGGATGAGGAAAAGCCTTGAGAAACTTTCATCCGGGTACCGGATTAACCGAGCAGGAGACGATGCAGCTGGTTTGGCGATTTCGGAGCTTATGCGAAGCCAAATCAAAGGTTTGAATCAAGCTATGAGAAATGTTAATGATGGCATCAGCATGACTCAGACAGGCGACGGCTCCCTGACAGAGGTTCATTCTATATTGGAGAGGATGAAGACTCTGGCAGTACAGTCTGCTAACGGCACATATACTTCAACGGCCAGAGCTAATTTGGATGAAGAGCGGATACAGCTTTTTGATGAACTTGACCGTATTGGCCAGACATCGAATTTTGATGAGATTCCTCTGTTTGATGATGATGAAGAAGCTATTATGGAAGCCGCTGAGGATCAGGAGAAATTAACTACAGATGCGAAAGGCCTTCCAAAAATCAAGCCTCCGGTAAAATCCGACGAAATTCGTTTGCAGATTGGATGCAGCAGCCCGGAGATCTTAGATGTACCCAGATATTATTTAGGGGTTAAAGGCCTGGCGCTGGATGGCATTGATATAAAAACCATAGAGAACGCAAACGATGCCATTACGGATATTGATATTGCTATTGAGGCAGTGGCTGATATACGGGCGGATTTTGGCGCAGCTCAGAATCATCTGGAACATACCCATAATAATATTTCTGTCACTTCAGAGAATATGACCTCGGCAGAGAGCCGTATCCGCGATACGAATATGGCGGAGGAGTTTACGGAGTTTACCAAGGACAATATTACATTCCAGGCAGCTACTTCTATGTCAGCTCAGGCCAATTCGATTCCTGAGATGGTAATGAATCTTCTGAGATAGGGAGTCAACAAGCTAAGACAAAATTTAGAAAAAAAGGAAAATACACTTAAGTTTTTAAATATATTGACGATATTAAAGAATGTAAGGTAAGTGAGATATAAACTTTACAGACTTTCCGGAGTAGGGCCCTCTTCGGAGAGAACCCCGGGGACAGGGAAGTTCCTGGAAGCATTATAGTAATCATGAATTCAGGAGGATTATTTTATGGTTATACAGCATAACATAGCGGCAATTAACTCTTACAGAAATTTAGGAACCAACCAGAGTGGTTTGAACAAGAACTTGGAGAAGCTGTCTTCCGGTTACAGAATCAACCGTGCAGGTGATGATGCTGCTGGTCTTGCTATTTCCGAGGCTATGAGATCTCAGATTAATGGTCTTAACCAGGCTACTAAGAACGCACAGGATGCCGTAGGTTTGATTCAGACAGCAGAAGGTGCTTTGACAGAGGTTCATTCTATGTTACAGCGTCTTACTACTCTGGCAAGCCAGTCTGCTAATGGTACTTACAACTCTATCGCTAGAGGCAACCTGCAGGCAGAGGCTGACCAGCTGCTTGAAGAGATCGATCGTATTGCTAACTACACTGACTTCAACGGTATTAAACCATTGGCTACAGGAACAAGTTCTCCTGTTACGGTTAGCGGCGGAAGCAAGACAGATGAGAAGGCAACATATGTTGACCCGACTGACAATAAGCAGATGACATTCCAGATTGGCCCCAGCGCACAGGAAGTTATCAAGGTAAATCAGCAGGATATGACATCTACTGGTATCGGTGTAAATCAGCTTCACAGCAAGGCTACTGCTGCACAGGCAGATGCAAACGGCGTTAAGGGTATGATCGGCAGCCAGAGCGCAGCTAATACTGCTATCAAGGTTATCAATGCTGCAATCAACATCGTATCTTCTTATCGTGCTAAACTCGGTGCTGCTCAGAACCGTTTGGAGCATACTGTTAACAACTTGAAGGTTACATCTGAGAACATTACTGCTGCTGAGAGCCGTATCCGCGATACTGATATGGCTGACGAGATCACCGCATTTACGAAGAATAACATTCTTCTGCAGGCATCTCAGTCCATGTTGGCACAGTCCAACTCTGTACCTCAGAGCATCTTGAGCCTGTTAGGTTAATTTTCAGGTTAAATGATATTTTGGCCCGGCTCCGGTCGGGCCCCATACATAGGGCCATGTATCAGAAAGCCATTTCCACAGCAAAAGCTTAGAAATGGCTTTTTGTCGTTGAAAGAATATGCAGATCAATGGGGAAAGCCGAAACGAGGAGATTTGAAAAGTGGGAACAAAGAACCGGACAAGGATTTCACAGTGCATGATTGTGAAGAACGAAGAAAAGAATATAGAGAGAGCTTTGTCGTGGGGAAAAGCGATTATGTGGGAACAGATCGTGGTGGATACTGGCTCTACAGATAATACAGTGGCATTGGCTGAAAAACTGGGGGCAAAGGTGGTGCATTTTACATGGATTGATGACTTTGCTGCTGCTAAAAATTATGCTATTGAACAGGCAAGTGGAGAATGGATTGCACTATTAGATGCAGATGAATATATGGACCCAGAGGATGCAGGAAAAATGGGAGAGGTTTTGGAGCGCTTGACCCAGGATACTTTTGACGGAGTGTCTACAGGCTGGCAGCAGATTGATGATGACGGAAGGATCTCATCTTCAGGAACGCAGATTCGTTTCTTTCGGAACCGATCGGATATTCGCTATCGAAGGAGAATTCATGAGCAGCTGGAATCGGTGACAGGGCGGGAACTGCGCATAGGCGATGTGTCCAGGGAGCTTTCTATTTTCCATATAGGATACCAGGAGCGAGAGAAAACAGAGAAAAAGAAGAACCTGAGAAACCGAAGGCTAATCATGAAAGAACTGGAGGAGAACCCGGCAAATTATGAAATGATGGGATATATGGGAGATGAATGCCTGAGCCAGGGAGAGAGGGAAGAGGCAAAAATGTGGTATGATCGGGCTGTTGAAGCTATGCCAAAGGAGCTGAAAGCCTATGATCAGAGAAGCGCAGTGACATTTACCAAACTATTATCCCTTATAACAGGGCAAGAGGGGAATCATTGGAGAGAGGCAGAATCTGTATACAGAAAAGCAGTAAGCTTGCTGCCAGAGGAAGCGGATTTTGACTATATTGCAGGGCGGTATTTTGCATATCAGGGGCAGGCAAAGCAGGCTGCATTCCATCTGGAGGCGGCCCTTGGAAAACTGAACACATATGGATGCTATAATAAGGCCCTGCTAACAGGAGCTTATGTGTCAGAAGTTTACGATTTGCTGACCCGATGCTGCTATGAGTCAGAGGAATTTGAGAAATGTATTACTTATGGGGTGGCATATTTAAAATTCCAGAAGTTTGGGATGGGGGTTTTATCCAGAGTGCTGAAAGTGCTGCTTCCCAACAAGGGAGATGGGGAGGAAGCATACCAGGCGGTGAGAGAACTTCTTTCCAAATTGTATGATTTCCAAAACCTGAAAGACCGGCTGTTTGTGGTGAAAGCGGCAGAGCGGTCAGATCGTCCTGGGTTTGCAGATTATTTAGGATCTTGCCTGTTTACAGAGGCAGAGAGAGAGGCTTTGAAAATAAGCGGTGGGAAGGAGGAAAGCCGTTGAAACACTATAGAGAACCAAGAATATCCCAATGCATGATTGTAAAAAATGAGGAAAAGAATATCCGTCAGGCCCTTTCCTGGGGAAAGGGGATTGTGTCTGAGCAGATTGTGGTGGATACAGGGAGCACGGACAGGACGGTGGAGATTGCAAAGGAACTGGGGGCCCAGGTCTATTATTTCCAGTGGATTGATGATTTTGCAGCGGCCAAAAACTTTGCCATCAGCAAGGCCAAATATGAGTGGATCGCTCTTTTGGATGCAGATGAATACATGACTTTGGAGGATGGGAAGAAGCTGCTGCACTATATAAGGAAGCTGCATCCTACGGATTGTGAAAGTTTGATTACCGGATGGATTCATTTAAATGATATGGGAGGAATTATATCTGTCAGCTCTCAGATTCGAGTGTTTCGAAATATGCCGTCTCTGCGGTATAAAAGGAGAATTCATGAGTATCTGGAGATACCAGGCCGAAAAATAGAAGTGGCAGATATTACAAAAGATGTTTCAATTTATCATACAGGGTATCAGAAAGCGGTCAGCCGGAGAAAGACGGATGAGGGACGGAATTTTAAACTGATTCAGGCTGAATTGGCGGACAATCCGGATGATTATGAGCTTCAGGGATATTTGGGCAATGAGTATGAGGCAATGAGCCGGTGGGATGAGGCGAGACAGTGCTATGAGAAAGCAGTTGAGCTGATGCCAGAGGAACTTAAGGGACAGTATGACATGTCTACATCAGGTTTTTATTTCCGGCTGCTTGAGCTTTTGGCCGCTTTGCCTGACACAGAAGAGCAAAAATTGACAGAAATGTATGAAAAGTCTGTGGAAGGATGGCCGGAAGATGGGGATTTCGACTATATTATGGGAAAATATTATGCCGGTCATGGGAAGTATCAGGCAGGAGAAGAGCATTTGAGGAAAGCGCTTGGCCTCTTGGAACGATATGGAACTACTTTGCGGTCACAGCTTCTTTCAGGAAAGATTATGGAAGCTTATGAACTGCTGGCTATATGCTGTTATAATAACGGGAAACTGGAGGACTGCGTCAGACTGATAACGGCGCTCTTAAAAGAGAATCCATATTTGATGAGCAGCCTGGTGGTGATGATATCAGCGTATCAGAGGGATATGGCAACATCAGGCAAAGGCGATGCCGGTGCGGAGGCGGTAGCGGATTTCCTGGGCAGGTCTTTTTATGATTTTGGCACATTGAAAGACAGAATGTTTGTATTGCGGGCAGCTATGGGGGCTAAGTATCAGGAATTGGTTAAGGCAATGCGGAAAAAATTCAGCCCAGAGGAAATGGCTGCTGTAGACAAGGCTTTGGAGGGAAAAAATCAGAGACAAAAGGACGAGCAAGAGAAGGAGGCAAAGGAAAACAGCAAGAGACAGGATCAAAAGCTGCGTATCGTACTGTTTTATTCTGAGACAGAATCGTTTAACTTTTTTTCCAGGCAGCTGCGGGATAAATTCCAGGAAAAAGGCTGTGAAGTCTTTATTCTGGATTTACAGAAGCTGTATGGCGGAAATGAAGGAGCAGATGAAGACGCTGATAAATTCGAGAAATTTTTAACGGAAAGAGTGGACGGAGTGGTCTGCTTTGATGGCTTGGGAACCAGAGAGGATGAATTAATCCAGATATGGGACAGGCATCAGTCTGCAGTAGTAGACATTTTTATGGATCCGCCACTTCGGTTCCATACTGTACTGGATAAGCATCCCGCCAATTATCATCTGTTCTGTTGTGATAAAGAGCATGTAGAATATGTGAAGACATACTTTGGGCAAAAGGTCCCTTTTGTTGATTTCATGCCTCATGTGGGAGTTATGCCTGAAAGAGACACTAAAGCAATACCTTTTAGACAACGAAAGTATGATATTTTATTCTGCGGAACTTATTACAGGCCTGAGGAAAAACTTGCAGAGCTTGGAACAACATTTTCAGGTGACAGTGATGTATATCAGCTATATGAAAAAACCTTTGAGAATCTTAAAAAGGACAGCAGCCTGTCAGTGTGGAAAGGAATGCTGTTTACAAGAGATCAGTTAGGATGGGATATACCTGAGCATGTGCTGAAGGCCATGCTGTGGGGGGCGGAGCCTATGGATTGGGCAATCCGCATGTATGACAGAGGAAGAGTGATCTCGGCTTTGGCAGAGTCGGGGATGGACATTCACCTTCTGGGTCGGGGATGGGAGAATCATCCGGCAGCTAATATGCCAAATGTTCATCGGATTGCTGACAGGATACCTTACAGAGAAACTTTGGCTTATATGGCTGATGCCAGGATAAACCTTAATATTATGCCAGGGTTTAAAAAAGGCTCCCATGACAGAATCATTAATACGCTTCTGCAGCATTCTGTGCCGCTGACGGATTCCAGCGCCTGGATTGATGAAAATTTTACAGATGGCACCGATATTGCGCTATACGATCTGAGTCATCTGGAACAGCTGCCAGATATTGCCGGAAAACTTCTTGAGGATCAAGGGCTTGCAGAGACAATTATTGAAAACGGATATGAGAAGGTGGCCGGCAAGCTGACATGGGATGAGTGTGCCCAGCGGATTCTGGAGATTATTAGAGAAAAGGGCAGTGGAAGAGACTGAAAATGCGTTGAAATATTAACGGTATGCTTTGAGGACAAGGGAGATGAGTCAGCTCATCTCCCTAAGTAGACCGTCATATTCTGCTTCTTGTGCGGCTTTTTGGACAAAAGCACGCTGCTGCTTATTCCCAAAATCATAAAAGCTGCTTAAAAACGCCATAACCTGTGAGGGTGAGGCAGCTTTCCGGGGGGAAGGGGCAGCAAGGGGTGATGCATTTTGTTCCGCCATTTGGGCCTGTTCCCGTTCTTCATCTCTACGGAAGGCCAAAAGCAGGTATTTTAAGGTTTCCGGCCGATAGGAATCAGCTCTCAGCATAGTGATGGCGCAGTTTGCACATTGCTGAAGGTCGCCGTTTTCGTAGTGACATATAATAAGGAGATCCCAGGCTGCCAGAAGACTGCGGCTTAACAGCAGGGAGGAGGAACTGTTGTATTGATCCAGCAGCCCTAAGGCTCTTTGCAGATACCGGGCCCCCTCTTGGTAATCGCCGACGTCCGTTTGATGATGTCCCATAAGATAGTCAAAATCAGCGTCTTTGGGAAAACGGCTGATACCGTGATGATAGGCTTCCAAGGCAGCCTTTTCGTTACCATGTTTAAAATAAATGAGTAAAAGATGCTTAAATATCATGCAGCCTTGGATATTATCTTCATTTAGGTCTTTGGGCATATAGAGGGCTGCCTGATGATACCAATTGGCAGCTTCTTCATAATTCTTTTGCTGGAAATAGGAATCCCCAAGATAGGTAAGCATCTGATAATTGTGGGGATTGGCTTCCAGCTCTTTTTTTACAAGAGCAATATTGCGCTCCACTTTGTTTTTTTCTTTTAATTCTTCTGGGGAATATCCGGTATGAAGAATTGCAAGTTCTTTGGTGGCGTCGGCACAGGGAGGGAGGGAACTTTTCCTGTAAAGCTTTTCATGTATCCGTCCCTGATAGCGGATATCAGGATGATTGCGGAAGATGCGGATTTGAGTTCCGGCCAGGGCAAATGACTTGCTTCCGTCTTCTCTGACAGTTGAGAGCCAGTCCATTTTTTTGTCTCCCTGACTTTGCAGCATGTCTTCCTGGCTGCTTACCTGTATCCAGCTGGCAGCGACAGCATCATAGGAAGAAGAGTCAAGTTCATTAAGAAGAGGGGGAAGCTTGGCAGCATCTGCGGGAGAGAAGTATTCATCAGCATCCAGAAAAATGATCCAGTCTCCCTGAGCCTGATTAATGGCATAGTTTTTGGCAGCGGCAAAATCATCAATCCACTGGAAATGAAAGACTTTCGCTCCCAGTTTCTCAGCAATCGCTACAGTTTCATCCGTACTTCCGGTATCTACGATAATCTGTTCCCACATCATGTCTTTTCCCCAAGATAATGCGCGCCTGAGATTTTTTTCTTCGTTTTTAACTATCATGCATTGAGAAAGCTTTATTTTAGATTTCATATTTTCTCCTTACTATATTAAACAGGATTACTTATTCTTCAGGATTTTCGTTTGTTAAGTCAGTCTTCATGGGGCTTTCCTCTTGATGTTTACTGGGGCCTGAGCCAAGAAATGTGATATATCCGTAAAAAACTGCCGGTACAACAATGGTGGCGAAGAGGGAAGCCAGCAGGCAGTTTCTGGCAAAGGGGCTGTCAAGGAAAGCCAGCGCCAGAACTGCCAGGTATAACAGGCCAATCAGGATCAGGCCAATTATGGCGGCTATCCGTTTTTTATTCATATGATAATGATTCCTTTCTTTGGAAGGCAGGGATTCAGGCGCTGCCATGCAGGACGAAATGAGATGGATTACATATTTTCAGCCAGGGATTCCCATGTTTCGTACAGCTGATCTAAACGTTCTTTTATAGATTCCTTTTCTTTATGGATTTCCATAAGCTTTCCTACATCAGAGACAACTTCTGGACTAGCCAGCTGCTGATCCAGGGCAGCGTCTTGTTCCTCTAAAGCGGTGATGGCGTCTTCTGTTTTTTTCAAATCATTTTGTTTTTTGCGCTGGCGGGCCTGCTGCTCTTTATGTGTCTTCCAGTCTTGTTTTGTATCTGCTTTTTCAATGGAAGGGTCTTGGAAAACGGAAGCAGCAGTTCCGTGACCGGCAGAGGGGCCGGAAGCCAATACACTGACAGGCTGTGCCTCGGCAGCAGAAGACGAAACAGCGGAGGCATACGGGCCGGCAAAAGCACGGGTGCCGGAGGCGGATTCAGCGCCTTTTCCGTAGAGATCAATCATCAGATCCCTTTTTTCCAGATAATAATCATAATTTCCGATATAATTAATAAAGGTCTCATTAGTCAGTTCCAGTATCCTTGTAGCAGTACGGTTAATAAAATATCGGTCATGGGATACATAAAGCACAGTGCCAGTATATTGGTTTAAAGCATGTTCCAGGATCTCTTTAGAGGTAATGTCCAGATGGTTGGTAGGCTCGTCCAGAATCAGGAAATTGGCATTGGAAAGCATCAACTTTGCCAGGGAAACACGTCCTCGCTCGCCTCCGCTTAAATCGCCGATGCGTTTAAATACATCATCACCTGTAAAAAGAAAGGCCGCCAGCACGCTGCGGACTCTGGTGTTGTTTAAATCAGGGTAGGTATCCTGAAGCTCGTCAAAAAGGGTCTTTTCCATATGGAGAACCTGGTGATCCTGATCATAGTAGCCAATATGGACTTTGGCTCCCAGGGTGATCTGGCCGGAATCGGCGGGTATCATCTGGTTGATGATCTTTAAAAGGGTAGTTTTGCCGGTTCCGTTATTGCCGATAACGGCTATCCGTTCTCCGCGTTTAATGTCAATGTCAATGTGGGAGAACAGGTGATTATGGCCAAAAGATTTGGACAGATCTCGTATGGACATAACGTCATTGCCGCTGATAATATCAGGCTCCAGGCGAAGATTCATTTCGCCGTTTACTTCAACGGGTTTGTCCAGGACTTGAATCTTGGCAAGCATTTTTTCCCGGCTTTCCGCCCGTTTAATGGATTTTTCCCGGTTAAAGGATTTCAGTTTGGCAATGACTTCCTCCTGATGGCGGATCTCCTGCTGCTGGTTTAGCCAGGCCTTCATCCGGGCTTCCCGCACCTGGGCCTTTTTCTGACTGTAAGAAGTGTAGTTGCCTTGAAATACCATGCCCTGTCCCTGATCCAGTTCTATGATTTTGGTTACAACCTTGTCCAGAAAATAACGGTCATGGGCAACAATGATCACGGCCCCTTTGTAATTAAGGAGATAAGTTTCCAACCAGGCGATGGAACCCATATCCAAATGGTTCGTCGGCTCATCAAGAAGGATGATGTCCGGCCGGGACAGAAGCAGTTTACCCAGGGACACCCGGGTTTTCTGGCCTCCGGATAAAGTGGAGATTTCCCGGGTGAAGTCCTCTTCCGAGAAACCCAGGCCTTTTAATACGCCTACGATCTCGCTTTGATATCCGTATCCGTTTTCCAGTTCAAACTGGTGAGTCAGGCGGGTATAGGTGCCAAACATCTGCTCCAGTTCCGATCCCTGGGCGTGTTTCATCTGGATCTCCAGACTGCGGATTCGTTCCTCCATATCCATGATGGCACGCTTTACTTCCAGAAGCTCCTGGTAAATGGTCTGATGGCTGGTAAGATCCTGGTGCTGAGCCAGGTAGCCAAGACTTTTGCCGCGGGATAGGGTTACAGATCCCTGACTGGAAGGGATCTCTCCTACAATGATCTTTAAAAGAGTGGATTTGCCGGCTCCGTTAATGCCTACAATGGCCGCCTTTTCGTTGTCTTCTATATGAAAAGAAATGTCGTTTAATACCACGTCTGTTCCAAATGATTTGGAGATGTGGCTGCAGGATAATATCATGGTGTTGTCTCCTTTTATGCTGTTTGAGTGTAATCTCGGAAAGACCGGCCATGAAGGAAGGACTGTATTTTTATAGCTGCCGACACTCTTTTTTATGTGCCGCTTTCCTGATCCCTATGCCGACGTAAATAATTATGGTTAGTATAATATAAATTTTTGAAAGATGCAACGATATGGAGGATATTTGTGCATTGACCAGGTTTTTGTTTTTTGTATATTGCATATTGTTTACATGCAGTTCTTTATGGGTTGATTCACATGAAATATTTGACATTAATTTTCTAAATAGGTATAATATTCCTTAGCATAGATAGAAAAGAGGATCATAGGCGTGGAACAAAAGCCGATTTCAAAGGCAGTGATTGCAAGGCTGCCAAGGTACTACAGACACTTGGGCGAACTGATGGAGGAGGGAGTAGAACGGATTTCGTCCAATGATTTGAGCATCAGGATGAAAGTGACAGCTTCCCAGATTCGTCAGGATTTAAATAATTTCGGCGGGTTTGGCCAGCAGGGATATGGGTATAATGTAAAGTATTTATACACAGAGATAGCCAAGATCATGGGGGTTGACCGGCAGCATAACCTGATCATTATCGGAGCAGGGAATTTGGGCCAGGCTATTGCCAATTATGCCAATTTTGAACGTCGGGGGTTTCTTATTAAAGGAATGTTTGACATTAATCCCAGGCTCATCGGACGGGTGGTAAGAGGCGCAGAGATTATGGGAGTGGAAAATCTGGAAAAGTTTATTGTGGATCATGAAGTACAGATTGCAGCCCTGACGATTCCCAAGACCAAGGCGCCGGAGATTGCAGATCGCCTGGTGGCAGCGGGAATCAAGGCTATCTGGAATTTTGCACACACGGATCTGGTGGTGCCTGAGGATGTGGTGGTGGAGAATGTCCATCTGTCAGAGAGCTTGATGCGCTTGTCTTACCGTGTCTGCAGTATACAGGATGAGAAGGAGCGCAGAGCAAAGGAGCAGGAGAGCAATTCGTCGGCAAAAGGAAAGGGAGAGAGAAGGCAGCAGCCATGATCGTAGGAGTAGGAACGGATTTGATTGACATCGCCCGTGTGGGGAAAGCCTGTGAGAAACAGGCTTTTTTGTCACGGATCTATACCATGGAGGAATGTCGGAGGTTTGGAGGGAACGCCGCCAGGCTTGCCGGCAATTTTGCCGTAAAAGAGGCAGTGGCAAAGGCGCTGGGAACGGGATTCCGAAGCTTTTGGCCCAGGGATATTGAGGTGCTGAGGGATGATATGGGAAAGCCGTTTGTAAGGCTTTTTGGAGGAGCCAAAGAAAAAGCGGGAGAACTGGGAGTAAAGGCGGTCTATGTTTCCATTACCAACACGAAAGAGTATGCAGCGGCATTTGCAGTAGCAGAGGGAAATCAGCAGCAGGAATCAGAGTAGGGAAGATTTTCCATATAGCTTGATACGCATTTAACAGAAAACAGTTTCAAAAACGCTTTTAAGAACGAATCTGGACAGGAGGAATGGGTATGAGATATCTGCTGACAGGGGAGCAGATGAAAAATGTCGACCAATATACGATTCAGACTATTGGAATTTCGTCGCTGGTTCTGATGGAACGGGCGGCTATGGCAGTGGCCCGTGAGGCTGAGGCAAGGATTAAGAAAGGGGATCATGTCTGGGCTTTGTGCGGAACAGGCAATAACGGAGCCGATGGAGTGGCTGCGGCCAGGATGCTGGCGCTGAAGGGCCATTCTGTTACCGTGATCATTGCCGGAGAACCTGGGAGAGGAACCAAGGAGTTCCATGTACAGAGGGAGATCGCAGAGAGGCTGGATATGACAGTGGTGGAGTGGAAAGATTTTCTGCCTGGGCGGTGTGACTTGCTTATTGACGGGATCTTTGGCGTAGGACTTTCAAGGGAAGTGACTGGAGAATATCGGGAGATCATGGAGTCTGTAAAGGAGGCTTCTCCTAAATGGGTGGTGGCAGTGGATATTCCGTCGGGAATCCACAGCGCCACAGGCCAGATCATGGGAACTGCATTGAAAGCAGATGTTACTGTGACTTTTGGATATGAAAAGCTGGGAAGCGTGCTGTTTCCAGGGAAAGAGTACTGCGGCCAGGTTGTTGTGGAGGACATCGGATTTCCTTCTGTGAGTTTGAAAAAAGCAGAGCCATTTGCCTGGACTTATGAAGAGGAAGACCTGATCAGAATTCCAAAACGCATGATGCGCAGCAATAAGGGGACATTTGGCAAGGTGCTTTTGATTGCCGGATGCAGCGGTATGAGCGGGGCGGCCTATCTGGCAGGGCTGGCAGCTTATCGGGCAGGGGCAGGCCTGGTGAAGATTCTGACTGTGGAGAATAACCGGCAGATCCTGCAGCAGCAGCTTCCAGAGGCGGTTCTCAGCAGTTATGATCCAAAGGAAATCCTTCCTGCCAATAAAAAGCTGTCTTCTTTTGAGGAAGGCAGCCAGGAATCTTCAGGCCAGGCAGAAAAAGGCTTTGGATACAGCCAGGACAGCTGCAAAGTTAAGGATGAGGAATCATGGGGGAGAGAGGAAGTTTCCTGCAGTCAGTCATGGGAGCAGCGGATGGAACGGGAATGTGCCTGGGCAGATGTGATTGTGCTGGGACCAGGTCTTGGGCAGGAGGCTTATGTAAGGCTGCTGGTGAAGTCTGTGCTGACAAGTGCTTATGTGCCTATTGTCCTGGATGCAGACGGGCTTAATGCTATAGCGGCATGGCCCCAGCTGGAGCAGTATTATACGGAGAATATTGTGATTACCCCTCATCTCGGAGAGATGGCCAGACTGACAGGCAAAAGTGTTTCACAGATACAGGAAACCATTGTGGAGACGGCTGCGGAATACAGCGGCCGGTATGGGATTGTGTGTGTTCTGAAAGATGCTGCTACAGCAGCAGCCAACCGGGACGGTCAGTGCTATGTAAATACCAGCGGCAACAGCTGCATGGCCAAGGCAGGTTCCGGAGACGTGCTGGCAGGAACCATTGCAGGGCTTTTAGCTCAGGGAATGGAGCCTTTTGAGGGGGCGGCGCTGGGAGTGTATATGCATGGCCTGGCAGGAGACCGGTACAGGGAGAAAAACGGGGAAAATGGGATGCTGGCCAGGGAACTGGCAGAGGAGATAGGACGGATTCGGCAGCAGGAGGCCGGAAAAATGTGATTAAAGGAGAATCATAGTTAAATGATCAGAGGCCGGCAGAATAAGCCTTTGGCAAAAACAGGGAGGGACCATGGTTATGGAAGGAAACGGGGAGCATGAAGAGAAGGCTTATACAAGAGCATATGCAGTTATCTGTCTGGATGCAATAGAGGAAAATATAAAGGCCATAAAGGCAAATCTGTCAGAGGGAACGGCTGTTATGGCAGTGGTGAAAGCAGACGGATACGGCCATGGGGCAGTGCCGGTGGCAAAGGCCATAGAACCTTATGTAAAGATGTATGGGACGGCTGCCATTGAGGAGGCCAGGAATCTTCAGAGGCATGGCATTACAAAGCCTATACTGGTTCTTGGGATGACTCATGAAAGGGATTATGAGGAAGCAGTAAGATGGGGCATCCGGCCTGCGGTTTTTTTGAGAAAGCAGGCACAGGGACTGTCACAGATCGCTGCCAGATTGGGAAAAAAAGTTTATATCCATCTGGCGCTGGATACGGGGATGAGCCGGATCGGTATGAGACCGTCTAAGGAGTCTGCGGATTTGGCGGCGGATATCTGCAGGATGCCGGGAATCTGTGTGGAAGGAATATTTACCCACTTCGCAAGGGCAGATGAGAGGGATAAGTTTTGGGCCCGGAAACAGATGGACGAATTTTTCAGATTTATGGATCTGCTGGCAGAAAGAGGTGTGGCGATTCCCATAAGACATATTTCCAACAGTGCGGCGATGATGGACATGAGAGAAGCTGACTGCGATATGGTGCGGGCAGGAATTTCGCTTTACGGCATGTATGCATCGGATCAAGTGAGTAAAGATCAGGTGAAGCTTTGCCCTGCCATGGAACTGAAAAGTTTTATTTCCTATATAAAGGAGATCAGCCCGGGAACGGCAGTCAGCTATGGGGGGACATTTACGGCGGACAGGGTCATGAGGATCGCTACCATCCCTGTGGGATACGGCGACGGTTATCCCCGCAGCCTGTCTGGAAAAGGCAGGGTGCTGATCAGGGGAAAAAGCGCTCCTATACTTGGACGTATCTGCATGGATCAGATGATGGCGGATGTTACGGACATCCCAGGAGTAAAAGAAGACGATCCGGTGACGCTTATAGGGCGGGACGGCAGGGAAGAGGTTTCAGTGGAGGAACTGGCACGGCTGGGAAATGGATTTCATTATGAAATCGTATGCGGCCTGGGCAAACGGATTCCCAGAATTTATATGCAAAAGGGAAAAATAGTTGGGAAGAAAGACTATTTTACAGACATATATGAAGATTTTCAAAAAGATTGCGGAGAAAATAAACAGCAATAGTGCCTATACCGCATTTTTGTGGATGCCGTAAATGAGGGCAGCATGAAAGCGTTCTTTGTGGGCAGATAAAAGTACAGAAACAGAGACAGCAGGCAGGCACGCAGTAAGAGGAAAAAGAATATAATAATCACAGCAGGCATGAATATGCTGGCGCAAACGGGTCAATACTAGGAGTAAGAATTTGACTGACGGAGTGTGAGGATGTGATTATCAGACGAGGAGATATTTATTATGCGGATTTAAGGCCAGTGGTAGGCTCTGAACAAGGCGGGGTGCGCCCGGTTTTGATTATCCAGAATGATGTGGGGAACAAGCACAGCCCTACGGTTATCTGTGCAGCCATCACATCAAAGATGAATAAGGCCAAGCTGCCTACCCATGTGGAGCTGGATACTAGAAAATGTGATATGGTTAAGGATTCCGTGATTCTGCTGGAGCAGCTGAGAACCATTGACAAACAGAGGCTGCGAGAGAAAATCTGCCATATTGACGAGGAGCTGCAGAAAAGAGTAGACTATGCTCTGATGGTCAGTTTGGAACTGCCTACATAGTCTGCCATTGACGAAATACATGGAATCTGTTATATTTTTAAGTATTGGAAAAAAGGAAGCCTGATGAAGTTCACAAAAGAAGGAGAGTCATAAAAATTTCATGGACGATGGGTATTGGTCGTTTAGCTTATTTTTGTTTTTGGTGTTTATTTTGCTGGAAGCTGTATTTTATGGATTTGGGGCTGCGATTCAGAATCTGAACCAGAGCGATCTGGAAAAGGAGATGGAGCAGGGCAATGAAAAGGCGAAAAGGCTTTTCCGCCTGGCCAGCCAGCCATCCAGGCTTGTTAACTCTACACAGATTATCACCAATGTCATCGGCATGGCGCTGGGAGCCTATATGCTGGAGCGATGGAGCGGAAAGCTGGAGATTGCCATGGGGCAGGCGGGAGGGCCGGAAGGATCGCTTCTGAAGGCCATAAGTTTTCTGCTTGTAGGTACGATGATGATGGCGTGCCTTGTCAGCTTCGGGATCATTATTCCCAGAAGGTGTGCTGCCAGGGAGGCAGAAAAATGGGCTTACGGTCTTCTTACCTTCATTACTGCAGTGGTTCTGCCTTTGATGCCATTTATTTGGATCGTAAGAGGGATCTCTATGGCAGTTCTCAGGATGCTTGGCATTGATATGAATGCCAGGGATGACAGCGTGACGGAGGAAGAGATTGTTTCCATGGTTAACGAGGGCCATGAGCAGGGAGTCTTGGAAGCCCAGGAGGCAGAGATGATCACTAATATCTTTGAGCTGAACGATAAGGGAGCCAGAGATATTATGACTCACAGAACCAGCGTGGTGTTTATTGACGCCTCACAGACATTGCAGGATGCTATCCGTTTTATACTGAAGGACGGAAAAAATTCCCGTTATCCGGTTTATGAGAAGGATGCAGATGATATTATTGGAATATTACATATGCGGGACGCAGTGATCTATGGGGAAAGCCCCAGGTGGAGAGTCCAGCCGGTGGGCAAGATTCCGGGACTTCTGAGAAAGGCTCATTTTATTCCGGAAACCAGAAATATTGATTCTTTGTTTCAGGAGATGCAGTCCCAGAAGATTCACATGGAGATTGTGGTGGATGAGTATGGACAGACTGCAGGCATTGTGACTATGGAGGATATTCTGGAGGAGATTGTAGGCAATATTCTGGATGAGTATGATGCGGAAGAAGAGTTCATTACGATTTTGGAGGATGGATTTCTGATAGATGGACGGACTCCTTTAGATGAGGCAGGGAAGGTTCTGGGCATTGAGTTTACGGAGGAGGAACGCAGTTCTTACGATACGGTTAACGGATTTCTGATTTCCAGGCTGGATCGTATTCCGACAGAGGATGAAAAACCGGAGGCAGAGTACGGCGGCTATTTGTTTAAAATCATCAGTGTGGAAAGCAACATGATCCGGCAGGTAAAGGCTGCAGCTATGGAGAAAGCCCCTGACAGCGAGGATACGGACGAGGGCAGGGAAGAAAAAACGGAATGAGGAAAGAGTGAAAATCCGGCTTGCCGGATTTTTATTTGACTTTACGATAAAGGTTTAGCCGCCCAATAGGCGGCATGAATTCAAGGCTGCTGTGTAATGGCAGCATACCCCAAATAGGTCCGCCAGACTCATGTGAGGAGCTGCGTCTGCAGCCGGGTGTATGCAGGGTTAGAAAGGACAGGATATGATACAGTTAATAAAAGATACAAACGAAATGTTCCGGGACAGGAGTTTTCTAAAAAAGACAGTGATGATAGCGCTTCCGGTGGCTATGCAGGGAATGCTTAATACAGTGGTAAATCTGGTGGACAACCTGATGATCGGAAGTCTGGGTTCTGCGGCTATTGCATCAGTAGGGCTGGCTAACAAGGTTTTTTTTGTGTTTACTCTGCTGGTGTTTGGGATTAACAGCGGATCAGGAGTATTGGCAGCACAGTTTTGGGGCAGCAAGGATGTAAAGAGTATCCGGAAAGTACTTGGGCTGGCACTGGCGCTTGCAGTAACAGGAGCGGTGGCATTTATGATCCCGGCAGCCATAAAGCCCCGGCTTTTAATGCGGATCTTTACCACCAGCAATACAAGTATCGAAATGGGAGCGGCATATCTGACAGTAGCAGCGCTTTCTTATCCATGTACGGCATTGACTAATACCTATGTGGCTATGCTGAGGGCTGTAAATCGGGTAAAGGAACCTGTCATAATCAGCTGCGCAGCTATTGTTACTAATATCTGCTTTAACTATATCCTGATCTTTGGAAAGTTTGGGGCACCGGCCATGGGGGTAAGGGGGGCGGCTTTAGCCACATTGATCGCAAGGGTGGCGGAAGTGATTCTAATTCTGGCAGTGGTATATCTGGGGAAGACACCTCTTGCCTGCGGCATAAAAGACCTGTTTGGGTGGAGCAGGGGATTTCTGAAGAAATTCTTTGTTACGGCTTTGCCTGTGATTTTTAATGAGTTTATCTGGGGACTGGGAACCACCATTTATTCTATGGCATATGGGAGAATGGGGGATGATGCAGTGGCCGCCATTACCATTGCTACTACCATCCAGGATTTGGTGGTGGTTCTGTTCCAGGGATTAAGTGCGGCTACAGCCGTGATTCTTGGCAATGAAATGGGGGCGGGCCAATTAAAAAGGGCCGAAACCTATGGAAAAAATTTTTTCATTCTTCAGTTTCTTGTGACAGCGGTTATGGCTTGCGTGTGCGTGGCGCTGCGGTGGAAATTTATCGCCCTGTACCAGCCGGGGATTTCTGACCAGGTGGCCCAGGCTGTCAGCAGATGTATTGTTGTGTTTGCCATATTTTCGCCTTTCAGAATGTTTAATTACGTTAATGTGGTGGGAGTACTGAGAAGCGGCGGTGACACGGCTATGTGTCTGTTTATTGATACCAGCGGAGTTTGGTGCATCGGGATTCCTTTGGCATTTATCGGTGGGCTTATACTGAAACAGCCTATTCATATTGTGTATGGAATGGTGACATTGGAGGAAGTGTATAAAGCCGTGATCGGCTATATCAGGTACAGGCAGAAGAAGTGGCTGAGGAATCTGGCAGTAGAGCTGTAGGAAACCAGGCGGAAACTGCAGCAGATGAAATTCAGGTGAAGATAGTAAACCTGCATGCGCTGGGAAGCGGATGCACCACTGCCTATGAAAGCCAGGCAGGTGCATTTGGAACCCCTGAATGTATACCGCCTGCTGGGCGGCGGGATTGCATGTGCCTGGCAGCGGGACTTTTACATAATTGCAGTGAGGCTCATATATTGTTCAAAGAGTGAAAAAAGGTTTCCAAAAAATTGTAAAAATTAGTGTTGACAATTTCGACAATTTGTATTATACTATCAAAGGTATCGAGGCGTGGCTCAGTTTGGTAGAGCGCTGCGTTCGGGACGCAGAGGCCGTGGGTTCGAATCCCGTCGCCTCGATTCTTTTTATAGCATTACATAAGGCCAATTGGTCAAGCGGTCAAGACGACGCCCTCTCACGGCGTAAACCCGGGTTCGATTCCCGGATTGGTCATTAAAGCCGGACGGAGTTATATGTTCGGATAGTAGAAAGTAGGATTTGCTTCCGTGGCGCAGCTGGTAGCGCGCCGCATTCGTAATGCGTAGGTCGCCGGTTCGAATCCGGCCGGGAGCTTTGAAAATAAGAGGTTTTAGAAGATGAAAAAGTGCGTAAACATCGGGGTTTACGCACTTTTACGTTTTTCCTGCGTAAATCTTACATAACGGCTACGTAAGTCTTCTGTAAGCAAAATTGGGGGGAAAATGGCCGATTTTATGGGGGAAAGAAAATGAAAAGAATAGACATCTGCAACAGTAGAAATGCTGTTTTCTGAAATAATCTGTCGGATTTGCTCCTTAGCGACTGCCATAAAAATACTCCTTTTGGGTAAGAATTGCCATATCTGAATTCTTACCCAAAAAGAGCCATCTTTTTTCCAAAAACACAAACTATATTACACTACCCTTGCAGAGAGCCTTCGGCCCTATCATTATCATAGAAGATCTGCATTTACAGACTTTTCTTCATAGCCTCGCTTAAATTATGGCCTGCATCTCTTAAGGTTCAATAACATTTGCGCTGCCTCCGCCCGTGTTAACGTCGCTGGCAGTTCATCATTGATCGTCACATCAAAATACTTCTCATAAATCTGAATCAGATCACTGGTGGCTGTACTCTCCGGATTCGCCCCGGCACCCATCACTCCGTTTGTCACTGCCCAGCTCATACCTTCCTCATACCAGGTGGCTCCGGCTTCCGTATTCAAGCCTTTTAACCGTGCTAATGCAGTTACCAACGTCGCACACGTCATGTATGCAGCCGGATCAAAGGTCGTCTCCGTCACACCGTAGAACAGATTCCGCACCGTTACAAAATCCACTGCATCCTCATACCAAACATCTGCCGGTACATCTACGAACCCTCTGCTCAGATCTACAATCTTCACAGTATCGCCATTCACCACCTGCACCACCATTCCACCTTCAATCAAAGTAGAATCTTCTATTATCTGCGTAGATCCGTCCGGATTTACCAGAACCGCTACCACGCCTGCACCTGACATTGTCACCGGAACTAATACTTTCACCGGCTCTGTACTGGCTGTGCCTGGGCTTGCGGCGCCTTGTACATTCCCTTTATCCGTATTAATTGTTATTGATGTTGCCTTCGTTATGTCATTTGTCACTGGTATGGGATCTATTGGCAAAGCCATTACTTTATTTTCGTGCTGCGCTGTCTTTGACATCTGCTTTGGCAATTCAACTTCCAGCTTCCTTGCCCCCGTCGTGTCAGTCGTCGTCACTACTACCGTTCCATCTGACCATTTGACAGTTTCAACATTCTCCCCTGCAGCATTAGTCGTCTGATTCGTTGAAATTACCTTGGTGACACTTTCGCTTGTACTGCTTGAAGACTTTTGTGGACTACTTCCTGAAGAACTACTTCCCGAAGAACTACTTCCTGAAGAACTACCTCCCGAAGAACTATTTCCTGAAGAACTACCTCCCGAAGAACCACTGGATCCGTTCGAATTACCGCCTGAGCTGCTGCCGCCGTTTTCAATGCCTCCCGGCTTTTGACTATTGTCCGGCACATCCGGCTTTACCGGATCTTTATTGCCTTCCACAGAATCACCTGGCTTACCTGGTTCTTCTTTGTCATCTTCCGGCACATCCGGTTTTATCGGATCTTTATCGTCTTCCACAGAATCACCTGGCTTACCTGGTTCCTCTTTATCATCTCCCGGTTCATCCGGCTCACTTGGTTCAGTCGACAGATCTAGGCCACATATATCACAACGTCCGTCACTGTCCATATCCACATGCTCACAAGGCACAAACTCTCCCGGATCGTTTGGAATATTTCCAAACGGATCATCAAAAGCTACATTGTAATTCACTGTCACTTTGCTTGCTATAGAACCAGCATAACTCAATGCCGCCTTGCCGCCGCTTGTCTGCCATTCGCTCTCAGTCCCGCCAAAGTCTATTGTCCTCAACCGGTCACATCCTGCAAACGGCGAACCACTATCTGTGCCCACCCCACAAACTTCTACTCCCGCAGGAATATACAGATAAGTTAACGCCATATAACACCTTGTAAACATACCTGCGCTTATCTTATCCGCCTTCACCGGCAACGTTACATCTGACAAATTTGTACACTTGGAAAATAAATTATCTCCTAGCGATACTGTTTGATCGCCCGGCGCAAATCGCACCCGCACTAAACTTTCACATTCCATGAACGCACTCGCTCCCACAGAAGTGATACTGGCTGGAAAATCCAGATAAGCAATCCCGCATTTATGGAACGCATTAAAACCAATACTTTGCACACCCTCGTAGAATGTTGCTGACTTCAAGCTTTGGCAATTATAAAACGCTTCATCTCCAATTACTTTTACATTTCCAGGCACCGTTATTTCCATCAAATTTGATGCTCCAAACGCCGCCTCTTTGATGCTCGTAACTGTCTTCGGAATCTGTACACTCATTGCCTTGCTTTGATAAAAAGCATAGCTGCCTATACTTTCCACACCATCATCAATGATTACCTGATTGATCTTGTCGGCATGAGTCTCCCAAGCCGGACGAACAGACTCGGTATAATCTGGCATCGCACCTTTCCCGGAGATCGTTAGTGTTCCTCCATTTGTCAACGTCCAGCTTAATAAACTGCCTTCCGTTCCTCTATAGGCAACCTCATCTGCGTTCTGCTCTTCCGAATACCCTGACGGATAGCGGGTCACAATAAAATTCGCATTCAAAACTTCCGACTTACTCAGCGTCCGTCCCCAATGCACGCTCTTATTATAATTCCCTTCAGCAACCGTCACTCCGCTAGAAGCTACTCTAAGTACAATCACAAAATGGCTGTTATTAACCCGCAGAATGTCTCCGACCTTCACGTCTTTATACTCGAATCCTCCGTTGTCAATCGTCCTTGCCGGAAGATCACCAAAAGCCGCATCGCTCAATAGAAAGACAAATGCTGCGCAGCCAACTCCAAGACTTGCTCCCTTTACGGGGCCCCCCTGAAAACGATAATATTTTCCCCAGTCTCCATCGTTCCCATAAGGCTGAAAATTCGTCCAAGGCATCCCTTCATAAAGCTCTTCTTTTTTGTCAGTCATCGCTATATAAGCTTCTTCATACGTTGGGCAAATCCCAGACGCCCTGGTCATCCCAAAAAACTGACTTGTTAAATCGTCACCTTCTTCGGCTTCCATCAAAGCCGGAGCTTTGTCAGACCAAACCCAGACTAAATCCTCCGACTTTTCATCCTCCGGAGTTTTATCTTTGAGAACATCTTCATTGTTCTCCCCATCCTTGAGCTCCTCGACCTCGAGTTCCTTGTCTTCAAGTTCCCCGTCCTTGGGCTCCTCGTCCTCGAGTTCCTTGTCTTCAAGTTCCTCGTCCTCAGCTTCTGGCTTCTGGGCATTTGAAGATGTAGCTTTCGTTACCTTCTCCACTCTGTTCTCATCATTAATTTCTGTGTTATACACCTCCTTATCTTTCCGCTCTCCACTGTCGAGCGCCTTTTTCGAGTCGTCGGCCTTCGCCAAAACTGTTCGATCAGGCAATTCTGCGGCAGTAACTGGGCACATGTTGGAAAGCGTCAGCGCAATTACCAGTATCACTGGCAACACCCAGTTTTTTCGTTTCCTTCGTTCCATTCCTTTGGACCTCCTGTTAATGTGATCCGGCAACCTAAAACAGAGTCGTTAACTCTCGCCCTTCTTAAGGGGCAGTTACCTTGTATTTAGGAAAAAAATCCCATCTACAATTTTTATTATAACATGCCACTGGCTAGATCTGCAACCTAGTACTCCATCCGGATCGATTTCGAGTGTATTACGATGTCTATGGTTTTCTGCCTCTCCGAATACCTAATCTTTTGATCTTCGTCCCGAGGATAGTCTACAGAAATGGTTTACAGCATTATGGATCTGCCCCAGAGGCGGTGCCTGCATTGTCTCACATATATAGAAATAATACGAATAAATTGTTACAATATTAACAAAGAATACAAATCTGCACAAATTTGGTTGACGGAAATCAATAAAGCTGTTAGTATCATAAACAAAATGCAGGTATGAAAAGTTTACCCCAGCGAAAAACAGGAGGACAACACTATGAAGAAAACACATTTAGCATTGATTGCGGCATGTATGGCATTGACAGGCTGTGGTCAGCCAGCACAGGCTCCTGCGACGACAGCCCCGGCAGACACTACAGAGGCTCTGGCAGAGACCTCAGCGGCAACAGAGGCTCCGGAGGAGACCACAACAGCGGCAGCAAAAGAAACTACAGCGGCAGCGGAGGGGATTTATAAACCAGGAAACTACGAAGCGGAGGCTGACGGTTTCGGCGGTGCCATCAAGGTATCTGTAGAAGTAGATGCAGGGAAGATTATCAATGTAACGATTCTTTCCAACTCAGAAACAGATGGCATTGGAAGCAAAGCGGTTGACGCCCTGCCTGGTGCTATTGTGGAGAAGCAGTCCACAGAGGTAGACTCTGTTTCCGGGGCGACACTTTCTTCCAATGGTATAAAAAACGCAGTTCAGAAAGCGCTGAATATAGCCTCTGGAAATGAGGAGGCAAACAAGGCGCTGGATGAAAAGTCGGCTACTCTCTTTGATGAGGGATGGTCTGTGAAGCCGAAATACGGTATTGTAAAAGGGAATTACTTTAAGGAGAGCCAGGTTTTCCGCCAGGGCCATACAGGGGTGCTGGAGGTGGTTACCAGTGATGATGGTGAGATTCTGATGGTTGAGTTTAATGAAACTGGCCGTCCCAACTACTATACCCGCCTGTACCAGGATCAGGGCAAGCGCCTTTCGGAGTATAATTTTACTATGGGCGAGAGAAAAGGTGTAGCGTTTATTCAGGGAATTCTGGCAGCTGAACAGCAGATGATCGAGAACCAAAGCCTGACTGACGAGATTGACTGCGTATCCGGCGCCAGCAATTCAGTTGAGCAGAGCATGATTCCTATGGCAGCTGTGATCGCAGAGAAACTGGATGGAGGCAGCACTCAGAAGTATTACAGCATAGCGGAGGATCTAGGCGGAGGCCTGTCTGGAAAGCTGGATATCGTAGTGGAAAACGGTAAAATTATTGACTGCCAGTACGATGAGATTTTTGCGGACAGCCCGGAGGAAATAGAGGATGAGGTCTTAAAGCCTCACTACCGGACTTCCAAATATTACAGCATTTATTATGAAGAGCCTTCCAGAATCGGCTTTAATGTGCAGATGGACGCACTGAACGCAAAAGTAGTTGAAACCCAGGATTTGTTTGATTTGACAGATCTTCCGGCGACGGAAGACACCGGCGATTATAAGACCGGCGGATTTACGCTGAGAAACACTGCATGGGATAATTACCTGGCCCTGGCGGAAAAACTGCATACAGAGATGGTAAATGACGGCGTGCTGAAGTAATATCCAGAATATACGTACAGGAAGATCTGATGCGCTTGCGCTGATTATGTCAGGCTGGCCAAATACCTGGAGGAGGCAGCAAGAAAGCGGGGATATATTTTTCTGTTAATGCGGTTCGCAATATGATTTGAATAAAGAAGATATGGGGATGTTGCCTACAAGACGGCTTCATCCTCATTTTTTGCTAAATATTTAGATTCAGGGGAAAAGAAGTAAAAAGTCATAGAAAATCCCAGATATTTATGATATGTTATACTTAAAAAATCACTTTTATAAAGTATAGGAGATGAAATGGATAAGAAAAAAATTACTAATATGGAAGTGAAAAAGAAAAACAGAAATGATGTTTTCCGATACCTGTGTAAGAATGCGATGGTATCCAACCCGGATATTTCCTATGCCTTGAAACTGAGCCTGCCGACAACGACACAGATTACAAAAGAATTAATCAAGAATGGTCTCGTGGAAGAAAAGGGAGAGCTGGAGTCTACGGGAGGGAGAAGGGCGAAAGCGCTGGCGGTTTCGGATGATGCTGGGAAAGCGGTGGGGCTGGACATTACAAAAAATCATATCAGTCTGGTCCTTACCCAGCTGACAGGGGAAATACTGAAGGCTGACCGGCTCTTTCTCCCCTATGCTCCGGAGGACTCTTATTATCAGGAAGTAAGCAGGAGGCTGGAACATTTTCTTCAAAAATGCGGGTGCAAGGGGAAAGACGTTCTTGGGATGGGGATATCATTTCCCGGCATCATTGATTTAGAGGGGAAAATGATTGCGGATTCTCATATACTTGGGGTCCGTTCCCTCCCGTTTTCTTCCATAAGCCGTTTTTTTGACTGGCCCTGCCACTTCATGAATGATGCCAATGCGGGAGCCTATGCGGAAGGGATTCAGTCGGAAAGCATGGAGCGTTTCTTCTATCTGTCTCTGAGCAATACGGTGGGAGGAGCGGTTTACAGCAATGGAAGGCTGGAACAGGGAAAAAATTTCCGGTGCGGAGAAGTAGGGCATATGACCATTGTGCCGGATGGGAAGTCTTGCTACTGCGGAAAATATGGCTGTATGGATGCCTATTGTTCGGCAAAGCGCCTGTCTGATGGGAAGCTGGAGGATTTTTTTTGGCGGCTTCGGAAAGGGGAGCGGGAAGCGGCCGGGCTTTGGGATGAGTATACGTCCTACCTGGCCATAGCAGTGAATAATATTCATATGGTTCTGGACTGCGACATTGTTTTAGGCGGATATGTGGGAAGCTGTATGGGGGAGTATATCAGAGATGTGCAGGATAAGGTATCCAAAAGAAATACATTTGCGGAGGGAGGTTCATTTGTCAGATCCTGCAGCCATAAGACAGGGGCGGCCGCCTTGGGGGCTTCCCTGAAGATTATCGAGTTATTTATAGAACAGGTATGACTGACAGCTCTGCGGACAGTACAGAGGTTTGCAGATTCGGATTGCTGGACGATCATTATGATCTGGGAGATTTCAGAGATGGAATCTCCTTTTTTAGTGCAATATAGCTAAAAACAGTATATTTGATTTGGATAAAACGGCAAAAAGAAAAAGAATTTAAAATTTGTATTGACAAATTATGGGAGCAAAACTATAATTATGATACATAATAAAACTATTTAATAAAGTATAATATAAAGAAAAAGAAAGGGGATTTATCATGAAGGGAACGATGAAAACTGCTGTAATGCTGGGGATTGGCAAGATAGGATTTGAAGAGAGGCCGATTCCTGTGCCGGGGGATGATGAGGTGCTGGTAAAATTAGAGTATGTGGGCATTTGCGGCAGCGACCTGCATTATTACGAAACAGGGGCCATTGGAGATTACGTGGTAGAGCCGCCTTTTGTCCTTGGCCATGAGCCAGGAGGAACGGTGGTAGAGGTGGGAAAGAATGTGAAGCACCTGAAAGCAGGCGATCGGGTAGCTCTGGAGCCGGGCAAGACCTGCGGCCACTGTGAGTTCTGTAAGACAGGAAACTACAATCTCTGCCCGGACGTGGTGTTTTTCGCCACACCGCCTGTAGATGGTGTGTTTCAGGAATATGTAGCCCATGAAGCGGCTCTTTGCTTTAAGCTTCCGGATAACGTGAGCACCATGGAAGGCGCTTTGATCGAACCTTTGGCCGTTGGTTTCCATGCGGCCATGCAGGGA
>CATLBO010000037.1 GCA_949879025.1 uncultured Hungatella sp.
CTTGTTGCGTAAATGGTGGTTGCTCATAACGGTATAGCCCTTGTTGCGCTCCACTCGGAAAACTGCCATAGCTTCATCACTCCTTTGGTTGTGGATTTGTTACGCGATAGAACGCCGTTTTGCCGGGGTTAGGTATAAATCCCTGTCCCCGCAAAAAACGCGCCCGTAAAGCCGCTTGTATCAAGGCTCTTTTTGCCCCTATTGCGTAACATGAGGGCATAAAAAAAGCGGCGTTCCTGTTCTCCCTGTATTGGGATAGAGAAACGCCGCGTCTGCGTCGTATTCAATTTTTATTTATTCTTTCTCAATGCTGTGTGCTGGTGTTTGGGCTTGCAGGGTTCCGGGCGGCATATCAAGGCTCTTTCCCTTAAAAGTAGTAAATTGGTAGTAAATTCAGCTTGAAATCCTGCTTGTATGCCCGTAAATCAAGGCTTTTTTGAGATAATCAACCATTTTATCAAAATATTTTGTATAAGAATTAATAGAATTGATATTAGCATCTATTGCAATAGCTATATTATTAAGAAGTGTAAATCCAATTGGATTAAGATTATTTTCTTCATTGAAGTAGAATGTATCGTTATTCTGTTTGAAAAAGATTTCCTGGATAACATATCTATGATTATTAATGCCATAAAAGCTATTTTTAGCCTTGTCAAAATTTTTGAGTAATTGAGTTATTAAATCGTTGGTATTTAAAAGGAGTTCAACATATTTGCCCAAATTTATGCTTCCAGTTTTATTAGGGGAAATTTCAAAGTTAAATCCATTATAGTCCAGTATGAAGCTGAGAAGAGTTACACTTCTTAATGGGCTATTGGATTCGGTAACTGAAGCAGCATTACTGTTTGTGCCTGATTTATAGCTTTCAGCACTAAAAGGAAGAGACGGGATAAAAGATATTTCAATGCAATTTTTACGTCTGTATGAGAAATGTTGCCAATTGTTCACATTATTTTCAATATATGTGCCTAATTCATCAATGAAGTTAAGAACTTCCTCATTCAGTGTTTCTGGTTCATCGCAAAACTGGTCATAGAAAGTAGAAAAATCAAAGTCAGGAATATAGCCGCTTTCTACTTTAATTGTATAATTCTCTCGAATAATTTCAGCATACTCGTTATACATACTTAATGTATGATATATAAGGAATACAATACGCTCTTGCGCTTTGGAACTACCAATTTCTTTCGAAGATTCAAAAGTAAACGGGATTTGTTTAATTTCTAAATATAATTCGTTATTATTATCATCCATCATCCTAATATCTGCCGTACAATGAGAGCCGTTTTCTAAAATATATGGTGCCCTTGTAGGATTTAATTTCAATAATAATTTTTGTACGGTATTTGGTGGCTCTTTATCAGGACAGCCAGCGAATTTATAATTTTTTTCCTCAAAAAGCGCCATCAATTTTCTGGTGCTCTTATAAGTGCATTCTTTCGTTTTACAGCCTTTACAATAATAAAAATACATTATAAATCTCCTTTGCCAATTAAGAAATCAAAAAGCCTCTTAAATCTATCGTAAAGAGGCTTTGATCGTTTCCAAGAGTCCTTGACCAGGATAAATTCAGCGGTAATTGCTGCTTGATATGTCCTGCCAGTCAGGCACAGCTATGATTTATTCCAATTTAATTGGAAATTGAACTTTTAACAAAACACATATTCCGCTAAACGCCTGAAGGCCTCGTTAATGCGGCTTAAAGGCAAAGCCAGATTCATGCGGATAGTATTAGGCTTGTTAAAAGGCCGCCCGTCCTGCCAGATAACACCTACATCCCATCCGGCTTGCAAAAGCTGATCTAAGGTCATGTTATGTTTTTCGCACCAGACGGAGCAGTCCAGATACAGCATATAAGTTCCCTCAGGCCTGCTCAGAGAGATTCCATTAAAATGGGTGGTTATGTAGTTATAAGCATATTCAACATTGCCGCTTAACACCTGACATAGTTCGTCCACCCATTCCTGCCCTTCCTGGCTGTAGGCGCCAACAAGAGCGTGCATGGAGAGAACGTTTGGGGAGTTATAATGGCTTAAGGAGGACTGTTTAAGAAGCCTGTCCCGCAGATATTCATTATATACAATATGGTAAGAGCCTACAAGTCCTGCCAGATTAAAAGTCTTGGACGGAGCGTACACGGCAATGGTACGGTTTTTGGCATCCTGGGAAACAGACTGGGTAGGAATATGCTTACGGCCGTTCAAAAGCAGGTCTGACCAGATTTCATCAGAAACCACTACGCAGTTATTGGCACGGTATACTTCCATGGCTTTTTCAATCTCCCACTGTTCCCATACCCGTCCTGTCGGATTATGGGGAGAGCAGAACACAGCAAAATGGATAGCGTGTTCTTTCAATTTTTTATCCATATCTTCATAGTCCATACGCCAGATTCCGTCTTTATCCCGAATCAGATCGCTTAATATCAGATTGTACCCGGCGCTGGCCAGAGAATGGGTAAAACCAATATAAGTAGGAGCGTGAAGCAGGATTTTGTCCCCTGAAGAGCAGAAAGCCTGGGCGGCGGAAACTACACAGCCAAGAACGCCGTTCTCATAACCGATATGCTCCTTTTCAAGGCCGGTTACATGGTTCCTGGTTTCCTGCCAGCGGATAATACTGTCAAAATAGGCATCAGAAAGATTAAAGTATCCATAGGCCGGGTGAGAGACACGGGCAAGAAGAGCCTGTACAACTGCAGGCGCTGCAGGAAAATTCATGTCAGCTACCCACATGGGGATAAGGTCGTAACCTTCTTTTGGAATTCCAGGAGGATTATCCACAGCAATAGCGTCCATCCCATGCCTTTCAATAATAGAAGTAAAATCGTATTTCATAAAAATCACACTCGCTTTCGTAGGCAGTCACGTATTGCTCTTTAGATCAGTCCAAAATGTTTAAATGCATTGTAAATACCGTCATCTGTAAGATCCGTCGTAATATAATCGGCAATTGCTTTCAGCCCCTCTTTTGCGTTGCCCATGGCAATGCCTGTATGAACGCAGTCAAGCATTTCCGCATCATTCATGCCGTCGCCAAGGGCATAGGTATCCGAAATATCTGCCTTCAGGTAGTCAAGAAGGATACGGATAGAAGTGGATTTGTTGATTCCGGGAACAGACATTTCGCCACTTTCGTCGCCGAAAATGGGAACAGTGCATCTTACCATGTAAAATTCCTCGTGGAAAGCATCATAAATGTCCTGATATTTGGAACCGTTTGTTTCCAGAAAGCAGATTTTGTTAATGTCCTCCATAGGCATTTCGGAATCTTGGATCAAGGCATTAATAAAATTGCTGCCTTCTTTTTTGCGTTCCCTTGCAGCAGGATCATGCTCCACATCGCCATACATAATCCATTCCAAATGGGGAATCAGATTTTTAGAAGCATAAAGCCCAGTATTGCTTTCCAAATAAAAATCGATATTATGATCATTAAAATATCTGGCTACCTGGGCCGCAGACTCGGGGGTAATGGTTTCATGAAAGATTTCTTTTCCCTGGACTTCAATGAAGCCGCCTGCGGCTCCGATAACGCCGTCAAACCCCACCTCTGTAATAAAATCATAGATTTCCGCCTTGCTCCTTCCGGTACACAGATAGACCTGATGGCCGTTTCTGCGGGCCTGGTGGACTGCTTTGATGGCAGAATCGGGAATTGACTCTGGATTGGTGGAAGTGTTAACTAAAGTACCGTCAATGTCCAGAAAAATAATATTTTTTTTACACATAGCCTTTCTCCTTGATTTTAATATTGCTGATTAATTTTTGCCTGATGCCGAAGCCTCCAGACTTCTCAATTCTTCCTCGTCGGCTTTTTCCTCCTTGATTTCCCAGTGAATCAGGAAAGTAAGGGCAGCTCTGAGGACAATAATGGCGGCAACAGTGGCAATTTCGGAAAGTTCACGGACAATTACTGTACGGAGAATCTCGCTTCCCAGCTTAAATTCCAGTCCTAAAGCCATGCCGATGGCCAGATTAAGACGAATCTGAGGATTTTTTTTCACATAATCCCGGATGCCTTTAAGACCGGCCAGGATAATGACGAATACGCCTACAAATTCAAACCCTACGATTGCGATATCCACCATATGTCTCAGACCCAACTCCAGTACTTCTAAAACTTCCATAAGAAAATACCCCCTTCCTGCGGTTTTATCCGCTGTTTTATGTAAGAGCGCATTTGAAAATCATTTCAAGATACGCTCCAGCGTGAAAACAGCCCTGCCATTTGGACAGCTGAAATTTGAGGAATGGCAGTACTATTTGGATTTTACTTCTTTCCATAAATCATTATAAATGCTGTCCACCTCATCTCCAAGATACTGGAATACTTCACAGTTGTCAAGAGAATCTATATCCGGGAACAGAGCTTTGTTGTTTTTCAGGTCTTCTTCCAATAAATCAAAGGCGCCTTTATTGGGAGTGGGATAAGTAATATATTCAAAATTCATTTTAGCAATCTCCGGACGGCAGAGAAAATTAATCCAGGCTTCAGCGTTTTCCTTATTTTTTGCATTGGCTGGAATCACCCAGGAGTCAATCCATACATTGGTACCTTCTTCAGGAATTACGTATTCCAGATCGTAATCCAGATTCTGGGCTTTTACTTCCTCCTGAATATAAAGCATTTCGCCGGAATAGATAACGCCCATGGCTGCCTCTCCGCCAATCATCTTATCTCTTACCTGGTCAATAACATAGGCCTGAACCAAAGGCTTCTGCTGAATCAGCAAATCTCTGGCCTCCTGCAGTTCCGTTTCATTTTCAGAATTCATGGAATACCCCAGAGATTTTAATGCCACCATAAAGGCGTCCCGGACACTGTCCTGCATCAGGATTTCCCCGCTGAACTTTTCCTTCCATAAATCAGACCAGCAGGTGGGAACGTCCTCAGGCGCTACCATGCTTGTGTTGTACAGAATGCCTACAGTACCCCAGCAGTAAGGAACAGAATACTTATTTTCCGGATCAAAACTTTTGGAGCGTTCCAGGTATTCTGGGTCAATCTGGCTGATATTCGGGACGTTTTCAAAATTAATTTCCGCCAGCATGTTATTTTCCGCCATTTTTTGGATCATGTAATCAGAGGGGCACACCACGTCATAGGTTCTGCCTCCGGCTTCAATAACCGGATACATGTCTTCATTGGTTTCAAACATATCATAGATTACCTTGATTCCGGTTTCTTCCTCAAACATAGAAATAACTTCCTCGTCAATGTATTCCCCCCAATTATATACATATACTTCTCCAGACTCATTTTCACTGCTGCTGTCAGATGGTTTGGCGCAGCCCCCCAAGACTGTGGATACACCCAAAATAAAGGCCGAGAATAAAGCAAATGTGTTCTTTTTCATTGTTCCAATCCTCCGTGTATTCATATATAGTTTCGAAATCCGTTATTTGGAATCCTTTTGCGCTGATGTTTTTATAAATATTCCTGCCTTCTATGGTTCTTTAGGCCTGTAAGGCAAATGCCAGGAAGCTTCCAGTGAGGAGCAAAGTTTGTTATGATCAGCAGTATAAGCACTGTCACAAAAATAATAGTGGACAAGGCGTACATGGACGGCTTAATGCCCCTGCGCACTTCGCTGTAAATTAATGTGGACAATGTATTGATGCCTGCACCTTTAGTAAAGTGGGTGATAATGAAATCATCAAGGGACATTGTGAAAGCCAGAAGGAATCCGGAAAGAACTCCTGGAAGGATGTCCGGAAAAACAACTTTAAAAAATGCCTGGACAGGCGGTGCACCTAGATCCATCGCTGCCTCGTATACGCTTTTGTTGGTTTGCTTTAATTTGGGCATAACGCTTAAGATGACGTAAGGAATATTAAATGTAATGTGTGCAATTAAAATGGTTTCAAATCCCAGGGAAATACCGAAAGCAATAAATGCCAGCATCAGGGAAATGCCTGTCACGATATCGGCATTCAGCATTGGAATATTGGTGATTCCCATAATAACGGTTTTGGGAAGGGGTTTCATGCTGTTGATGGCAATGGCCGCCGCCGTGCCGATGACGGTGGCAATCAGCGCCGATGCAAAGGCGATGATCAGGGTATTCTGCAGTGCAGCCATAATGGTGGAGCTTTCAAACATCTCCCCATACCAGCGGAGAGTGAAGCCTCCCCATTGAGTCCGGGATTTGGAATTGCTAAAAGAAAGCACCATCAAGGTGGCAATGGGAGCATAGAGAAAGATCATAATAAGCACCAGATAAAAATTCTCCACAATTCTCTTTAAGCGGTCTTTTGTCGTTTTCATCAGAATGCGGTTCCCTCCCCGTTTTTATCGTATTTTGCAATTAGAGCCATGCTTGCCAGGATAAATACCATCAGAACCAGGGAAAGGCCGGACCCCAAGTGCCAGTTGCTTCCTTTTGTAAATTCCTGCTCAATTACATTTCCAATAAGAAGAATTTTGCTTCCTCCTAACAGGTTGGAGATAACAAATGTAGTCAGGGCAGGGACAAAGACCATGGTTATGCCGCTGATAATCCCAGGGACGCTTAACGGAAGCCATATAAGGAACAAGGTCTGCCAGAAATTGGCACCCAGATCCTTGGCGGCATTGATGGTGTTGTCATCAATTTTGCACAGCACATTGTAAATAGGCAGAACCATAAACGGCAGGAAATTGTACACCATGCCCAGGACAATGGCTCCTGGGGTATTAATAAGGGACTGAGAGGGAAGATGAAGTGCAGACAACAGGCCGTTAATGACGCCGTTTCTCTCCAACAGCGTCTGCCAGGCCAGGGTCCGCAGAAGGAAATTCATCCACATAGGCAGAATGAAAATAAATACCACAAAGCTGCCTTTCCCGATATTCCGCTTTCTTAAAATCATAGCCAGAGGATATGCCAGCAACAGGCACACCAGGGTGCTTACAAAGGAGAGTCCCAGTGACAGCCACAATGCTTTAGAATGTTCTGCCGATGCAATGGAAATAATATTGGCAAGGGTAAAGACCCCGTTTTTGTCAGTGAGCCCGTAATATACGATAAGGATTAGAGGAATCACTGTAAATCCCACCATCCATATCAGATAAGGGCCGGATAATAATTTTTTACTCATTCAGTCCCACGGCCTCCTCGTCCTCTGATGCAGGTTTGTTCATAATCTGAATGTCAAAAGGATCAACGCGGATGCCCACTTCCTTTCCCACGGGACACATATCTGTAGAGTGTACCAGCCATTCAAAGCCGTCAGGGGTAGTGACCTCCATCTCGTAGTGAACCCCCTTGAATATCAGGTGTGTGCACACGCCTTTTAAGGTACCTTCATCAGGACTTACCAGATCAATATCCTCCGGGCGGATCACCACATCCACCGGCATATTGGTTCCAAAGCCTTTATCCACACAGGCAAACCTGGCTCCGAAGATCTCCACCAGCTCATCCCTTACCATAGTGCCGTGAAGAATATTGCTCTCACCAATAAAATCAGCCACAAATGCGTTTTCCGGCTCATTGTAAATCTGCTCCGGAGTCCCCATCTGCTGGATATATCCCTGATTCATAACCACAATTGTATCTGACATGGTCAGGGCTTCTTCCTGATCATGGGTCACATAGATAAAGGTAATGCCCAGTTCATTTTTCAGGCGGATAAGCTCATACTGCATATCCTGACGCAGCTTAAGATCCAAAGCGCCTAAAGGCTCGTCAAGAAGAAGGACCCGGGGTTCATTGACTATGGCGCGGGCAATGGCGATGCGCTGCTGCTGGCCGCCGCTTAAAGAATCTACGCTGCGGTTCCCGTAACCGTCCAGATTCACCAGCTTTAAAGCATATTGGATCTTGTCCTGTATGTAAGCTTTAGGCTTGTTCTTAATCTTAAGGCCAAAGGCTATATTTTCCGCTATATTCATGTGGGTAAAAAGGGCATATTTTTGAAAGACGGTGTTTAACTGCCTTTTGTTGGGAGGCAGGCTGGAAATGTCCTGGCCGTCAAAAATCACTTTTCCCTTGTCAGCGCGTTCAAAGCCGCCGATGATCCGCAGGGTGGTAGTTTTGCCGCAGCCGCTGGGGCCCAGCAGAGTGACAAAGGTGTTTTCTTTCACAGAAAGGTTTAAATCATCCAATACCAGAGTCCCGTCAAAGCTTTTGGACACGTTGACTAAATCGATGAGACTGCTCATATGGTTTCCTCCTGGCTTCTTAAAAGTTAGTATGAAATTAAAAACTGGGCGGGGAGCTGACCCAGAGAATAACAGCTCCTGACTTGCTGGTCAGGTAGTGCTTTTTGTCAGGAATAAAATAGAACGATTCTCCCTTTTTCGCCTTGTAGACCTTGTTTCCCAGATGGATGGCAACAGTTCCCTGAAGTATGTAGCCGAATTCTTCCCCCTCATGAGGATTGTCCGGGTAAGTTTCTCCCCCAGGCTCCAAAGTCAGCATAATGGGTTCCATAACGTTTTTCTGGGCATTGGGAATGATCCACTTGATTTCATTCTTTAGCTCGGAATCCATTTTTTCAAAATAGTCGGCCTTGCCGAAAACGATCTGCTCTTCCGGCGTTTCATTGAAGAATTCTCCCAGAGTGGTTCCAAGGCACTGGAGAATGTCCGTAAGGGTAGCGATGGAAGGGGATGTCAGGTTCCGCTCCAGCTGGGAGATAAACCCCTTTGACAGTTCCGCCCGATCCGCCAGTTCCTCTTGGGTAAGCCCCTTAAGAATGCGAAGCTCTTTCAGCTTTAAACCGATATCCACGGCTTCTCCTTTCCCAGACAGCTATAGCCGGTCTGTACAGGAAAAAAGGCGGCCTGCGCCCTCCTTTTTCCGCTGCTAATCTTAGATGATCAGAACAAAAAGTTTACTAATACTAACTGATACCAGATATAATCTTAAAGTTTAGTAATAATAAACAAAGTGCAAGTTCCATTATACAGAAAAATATATAGCTGTCAATAGATTTTTTGAGAAATGTATGATATTATAACATTAGGTAAAAATAAGAGGAATTTAGGAGGGTCAGTAAGATGAAAGGTGTATATATGGCCTATGTAGGCTCCTACTCCTACACAGGTAATGCAAAAGGAATCACGGTTTATGATGTGGACGTGGAAAACGGAAGATTTAAAGAACGGTGCGAGATGGAGATTGATAATTCCTCCTATCTGGTGGCGTCTGCAGACGGCAAAACTTTGTATTCCATTGCGGACGAAGGCGTAGTATCTTACCGTATACATGAAAACGGAAGCATTACCAGGCTGAATACAGCCAATATCCGGGGCATGAGGGGATGCCAGCTGTCAGTGGAGCCGGAGGGGAAATATCTGTTCATATCAGGATACCATGACGGAAAATCTACAGTGATGCATCTGAACCCTGACGGAACCATCGGAACTATTGCGGCAGGCGTGTACCATAAAGGGCTGGGCAGCGTGGCGGAAAGAACATTCCGTCCTCACATCAGCTGCACCCGCCTGACTCCTGACAGGAGATTTGTCATGGTGGCGGACTTAGGCGTGGATCAGGTAAAAGTATACCGGTTTACAGATGAGCAGCTGATGCTGGTAGATACCATTCCCTGTGACTTGGAATCAGCTCCCAGGCATTTTATTTTCAGTGCAGACGGCAGATTTATTTACCTGATGTATGAGGTTAAAAACGTCATTGATGTGTATACTTATGAAACGGGGAAACGCTCACCTAAGATCGAAAAGATCCAGACAATACCGACCACAGGCTCCAAACGGCTGAGCCAGCTGACAGCAGCCTGCGCTATCAGGTTCTCACCTGATGAGAAGCATCTGTTCTGCAGCAATGCAGGGGATAATACGGTCAGCATTTTTAACAGAAACCCAGAGACAGGAATGCTGGATCTGCTGTGCTGCCTGCCAATCAGCGGAGATTATCCAAAAGATATTGCCGTTTTTCCAGATGATAAGCATTTGGCTTCTTTTAACCATGAGTCAGGAACCATTACGTTTTTCCATATAGACTATGATAAAGGGATTATAGTCATGTGCGGAAGGCCTATGAGGGTAGACGAACCTAACTGCTGTTCCATTGTAAAAGTGCGCTGACAGACCATGCAGCATAAGAGCGGTTTTGCCGCAGGGCATGGCCGGATACAAAAGGACAGATGCCGCACTGCAGCAAGGCACGTCATGGAACAGTAAAATATTACAAAACACGGAGGACTGGGTATGGCAGGATCAACATGGGGCACATTGCTTACCATGACTACATGGGGGGAATCTCATGGAAAGGGGCTGGGGGTCGTGGTTGACGGATGCCCGGCAGGGCTGGCGCTCAGTGAGGAGGAGATTCAGAAGTACCTTGACCGGAGAAAGCCGGGAGGAAGCAGATTTGCCACAAAGCGCCAGGAAGGCGATAAGGTGGAGATCCTGTCAGGTGTTTTTAAAGGCATGACTACAGGAACGCCTGTCTCCATGTTAATCCTCAATACGGATCACCGCTCCCATGACTACGACGAGATTAAGAATCTGTACCGGCCCGGCCATGCGGATTATACTTTTGATGCAAAATACGGATTCCGGGACTACCGCGGCGGGGGCCGCTCCTCTGGCCGGGAAACCATCGGAAGGGTAGCAGCGGGAGCTGTCGCAGCGAAGCTGCTGGAAAGCTTGGGAATCCGGGTGGCGGCATACACAAAGTCCATAGGCTATATTGAGATTGATGCGGAAAGATTTAATCTGGAAGAACGGTTTCGAAACCGTCTGTGTATGCCGGATGCTGAGGCGGCTGCCCAGGCGGAGAAGTATCTGGATCAGCTGATGGCCTGTCAGGACTCTGCCGGAGGCGTGGCAGAGTGCATCATAGACGGGCTGCCGGCAGGAATCGGCGAGCCGGTTTTTGAAAAGCTGGATGCCAGGCTGGCACATGCCATGATGTCAGTCGGTGCGGTAAAAGGCGTGGAGATCGGAGACGGGTTTCAAGCGGCTGCAGCTACAGGTTCCGCAAATAATGACAGTTTTGCAAAGGCGTCGGACGGAACCATTATAAAAGAGAGCAACCATGCCGGAGGAATTCTGGGAGGAATCAGCGACGGAAGCAGAGTAGTGGTGCGGGTGGCTTTTAAACCTACGCCCTCTATTTCCGCTGTCCAAAAAACCGTAAACTGTCAGGGAGAACAGGTGGAGGCTGTAATAAAAGGCCGTCACGATCCGATTATTGTTCCCAGGGCAGTGGTGGTGGTGGAAGCCATGGCTGCGTTTACGGCGGCAGATATTCTGCTGCAGAGCATGAGTTCCAGACTGGACAGAATTCAGAGTTTTTTTGGAGTCAGGAGCCAATAGGAAAGACGGTATCAGGGATTAGTGTGAAAAAGACAAGATGTAAACCGCAGGGGGAATTCATATAAGGAGAAAACAAGGCTTATGAGAATAGCAATCGGCAATGACCATGCGGCTGTGGAGATGAAAGAGGCTGTTAAAGCCCATCTTGAAAAACGGGGAATCCAGGTGACGGACATGGGAACCAACACATCGGAAAGCTGTGATTATCCGGTATACGGAGAAATGGTGGGAAGAGCCGTGGCATCGGGAGAAGCTGACTTGGGAATCGTAATCTGCGGAACCGGTGTGGGAATATCCATGGCTGCCAATAAGGTAAAGGGAATCAGAGCCTGCGTGTGCAGCGAACCATGTACTGCCCGGCTGTCCAGGATGCATAACGATTCCAATGTATTGGGATTTGGCGCCAGGATTATCGGCATTGAAATGGCCAAAATGATAACAGATGCATGGCTTGATGCAGAGTATGAGGGCGGAAGGCACCAGAGACGGGTAGACCAGCTAATGGAGATTGAAAATAGATGAAAAAAGTCATTGTAACAATACCTGCAGAAGACAGGCATAAAGTGTATCTTGAGAAAATCGGAGCCGGGTGTGAATTTTTTTACACGTCGGCTTCTGCCATAACCGGAGACCATATCCGGGAAGCAGACATTATAATAGGCAATGTACATCCTGCATTATTAAAGGAGGCCGAAAACCTACAGTGGCTGCAGCTGAACTCGGCAGGTTCGGACAATTACTGCGCTCCCGGCGTGTTAAGGCCTGGGACTGTGCTGACTAATGCCACAGGGGCTTACGGCCTTGCGATTTCCGAATATATGGTTGGAATGTCCTTTTTGCTGCAGAATAAATTTTATCAGTATTATCGCAACCAGATGAACCATCAGTGGAAAGATGAAGGGAATGTGACTTCCATATGGGGGTCCACGACTTTGGCAGTAGGCCTTGGGGATATTGGCGGGGAATATGCAAAGAGAATGAAGGTTCTTGGCAGCCGCACCATAGGCGTCAGGAGAACTAAGGGAGAGAAGCCGGAGTACCTGGATGAAATCCATACCACAGAGGCTTTGGATCAACTGCTGCCCAGGGCAGATTTCGTAGCGCTTTCTCTGCCTAATACCCCACACACGTTTCATCTGATGGATGAAAGGCGGCTTCGTCTGATGAAGCCAGGGGCATATCTTTTAAATGTTGGAAGAGGCAGCGCTATTGATGGGGATGCCTTGTGCAGAGTGCTTGAGGAAGGGCATCTGGGAGGCTGCTGCGTGGATGTAACAGACCCGGAGCCCCTGCCTCCCAAACATCCTTTGTGGGATGCGCCCAGAATGGTGATTACACCCCATATCTCCGGACAGTACCATCTGGCAGAAACGTTTGAACGGATTGTAAGAATCGCAGGGGAGAATCTGGAAAAGTTTCTGGCAGGAAATGTAAGCGAAATGAGGAACGTGGTAGATTTTGAGACGGGGTATCGGAGAAGATAAAAAGGAGACAGATTCATGATTGTTGTTTACTCGTCCAATGAGTCCTATGCCAGACATCTGGCAGTATCCATGTACTCTCTGTTTGAACAGAATAAAAACTGCCGGAAGCTTGCGGTGTATGTCCTGTCCCTGGGATTGTCGGAAGACAGCCTGAAAAGACTGGAAAAGATTGGGGGGCAGTACGGCCGGGACCTGGTGTTTGCAGAGATGGGGGACTTAAAAGACAGAATCCGGTTTCAGGCGGATACAGGGGCATATGACTTAAGTATTATGAGCCGGCTTTTTATGGGCGAGATGCTGCCTGACAGCGTGGAAAAAGTTTTGTATCTGGACTGTGACACAGTGGTGGCTCAGCCGCTGGGAAAGCTGTGGAACATGGATCTGGAGGGGAATATCATAGGCGCAGTTATGGAGCCTACCATTTATCAGGCAGTAAAAGAATCCATAGGCATTGGCAGGGAGCAGCCGTATTTTAATTCCGGAGTTCTTTTGACAGACCTGAAGCAGTGGCGGGAGAAAGAGATCCAAAAAAGGCTTTTGGAATTTTGGCAGCAAAAGGGCGGGAAATTGTTTGCCAGCGATCAGGACGTGCTTAATGGAGTTTTAAAAGGGAAAATAAAGCCTTTGCCGCCAATGTATAATTTTTTTACGAACTACCGATATTTTTCCTATGGAGATTTAATCCGCCGCAGTCCTTCGTATAAGGCAGTTACAGAGAAGATGTTTTCCGATGCAAAGAAACACCCTGCGGTTATTCATTATATGGGAGATGAGCGGCCATGGATTGCGGGAAACCTGAATCATTACCGAAAAGCTTATGAGATGTATCTTGCACAGACGCCATGGGCAGGGACGCCGAAGGAAAAGGGGAAAGAGGCGTACATGCTGGCCTATCATCTGCTGGATTATGTAACGGTACTGTGGCCGGAAATACGATGGCTTATAAGCAGGAAGCTTGGCATGAGGCTGGCGGAATCCAGAGCAAAAAGCAGCGGCAGACAATGATGTTTGAAGAAAAGGATTTAATAGAATCATGAAAATCACAGTTCTTATGGCAGCCTATGAGGGAGAAAAGTATATTGAGCAGCAGCTGGACTCTATTCTTGCCCAGACTGTGCCGGATTTACAGATCATGGTATCAGATGACGGTTCCAGGGACAGCACCAGAGAGATTCTCGAAAAATATGAGAGATGGTACCCTGAACAGGTGGTTTTAAGGCATCGGATAAAAGAAGGGGCATTTCAGGACAGAAGTAAAAAAGTGCCGCCTATGGCCATGAATTTTTTCTGGCTTTTAAGCCAGGCTGAAGGTGACTATATTCTGTTCAGCGACCAAGATGACGTATGGGAGAATCATAAGACCAGAACGTTGCTTAGGCGCATAAAAGCGCTGGAACACAAATATGGAAAAGAACATCCTATACTGGTGCATTCCGATATGGAAGTGACAGATGAAAGACTGAATGTTATTTCCCACAGCTTTTTCCAGTATCAGCGCTGCAGCCCTGAGCGGACGGCTTTTTCAGAAGTCCTGGCAGAGAACCCGGTGACAGGAGGCGCAGTTATGATAAACCAGGCGCTGGCCGGACTGGTTGACAGAGTGCCTGGCAGCTGCTTTATGCATGACTGGTGGATAGCCCTGGCCGCCTCCTGCTTCGGAACCATTTCCTGTGTCAGAGAACCGCTGTATCAGTACCGGCAGCACACAGATAATGTCCTGGGGGCAAGCCGGACAGGAAGCCTGGAGGATATGAGGAAGCGGCTCAGAAGGAAATCTGCAGTAGAGGATAACTACCGCAGGATGTTTGCCCAGGCCGCCGCCTTTGGCTCTATGTACAAAGAGAGGATGACCAGAGAACAGAGGCAGACATTAAAGGCGTTTCTGGCCCTTCCTCTGCAGTCTCCGGAGGGAAGGCTGCGCAATATAGTAAGAAATCGGTTTTATAAAAGCTCGCCGGTTCAGACAGCAGCCCAATGCATAACCATACCGGATTTTTCCCGAAACAGGAGGCCAGGGCGATGAAAATAAACTGCGTGATTGTAAACTATAATGATGCGGATACGGTAATACGCCTGGTTAAAAGAATCCATCAGTTTGAAAGCCTGGAAGGCATTGTGGTGGCAGACAATGCATCTACAGATGATTCCTGGGAGAGACTAAAAACTCTCGAAGACCAGAAAGTTGCAGTAATCTGCGGGGACAGAAACGGAGGATATGGTTACGGCAATAATCTGGGGGTGCAGTATGCCATTGGCACCAACCAGGCAACACATGTGGTGATAGCCAATCCTGACGTGGAATTTACGGAGCGTGGGATTTTGGCTATGAGCCGTATTTTTAAGTCACATCCGGATGTGGGTGTAGTGGCTCCGATGATGGAGGATATGCAGTACGGAGGCCTGGGGCGGGGATGGCCCCTTCACGGATTTGCAGGAGAACTGCTTGCCATGGGCCCCATAAGCAGGCGGCTGCTTAAAAAGGTTTTGAATTATCCGGAATCCCGCTACAGGGGGAAAAGAGCAGTTTATGCGGACGTGGTTCATGGTTCTATGCTTATGGTAGACGGCAGAGCATTTTTGGAATGCGGCGGTTATGACGAGCATATTTTTCTGTATCAGGAAGAAGCGGTGCTGGCATGGCGGATGAGGACAAACGGTTATCGGACTGTGGTTTTACTGACAGAGACTTATATCCACCGTCACGGGATTTCCATTTCCAAAGCTTGTAAAGGCCAGCAGGTACGCCAGAAACTGCGCCATGAAAGTCTTATGTACTATATGAAAAACTATCTTTATATTAATAAACTTGAAGAATTGATTGCCAGAGTGTGGTTTCGAGGGATTTTTGCTGAGATCTGGGCGGCAGCAAAGGCGGAAAAGCTTATGGAGGGCGCTAAAAAGCTGAAGCCATAACTTGCATGGCAGATGGAGGAGAGGAATCCCATGTCGTATTTTCCCATGTTTATTCAACTGGAGGGAGAAAGCTGCCTGGTAGTGGGAGGAGGACGGATTGCATTCCATAAGGTGAAAGTGCTGAAAGACTTTGGCGCAGAAGTGGTAGTGGTGGCTCCGGAGATTTCGGAGGATATAAAAAACATGGACGGTGTAACATGTCAGGAGAGGCGCTTTGACACAAGGGACTTAAAAGGGCGGAGACTGGCAGTGGCAGCGACGGACGACAGGGAAGAAAACCACAGAATCAGCCTCCTGTGCAGAAAAGAACGAATACCGGTTAATGCCGTGGATCAAACAGAAGACTGCGATTTTATTTTTCCTTCTTATATAAAGAAAGGGGAGGTGGCAGCGGCTTTTTCCAGTGGCGGACAGAGTCCGGTTGTAACACAGTACTTGAAGGAACAGATGCAGCCGATTTTGACAGCACAGCTGGGAGAACTGACAGAACAGCTGGGCAGTCTGAGGAGCCGGGTTAAGCAGATTGAACCAGCAGGCGTCAGAAAAGATGTTTATCAGGCGCTTCTGAGGCAGGGGCTGGAACAAAGAGGACTGCTTTCGGAAGAGGATATTGGGAAGATCATAGCAGAGAAAGGCTTAAGGAGGAGATAAAAAATGAAAGTGCTGGTACTTGGAGGGGTTGCCGCCGGAACCAAGATTGCGGCAAAGTTAATGCGGGAAGACCGCAGCAATGAAGTCATCGTTCTAAATAAAGGTAAAGATATTTCTTATGCAGGCTGCGGCCTTCCCTATTATGTGGGGCATGTTATTGAAGAACGGGAACAGCTTATTGTGAATACGCCTCAGAAATATTCTAAGCTGACAGGGGTAACCGTATTGACCGAAACAGAAGCTGTGAAGGTTGATCCGGCGGCAAAGCAGGTAACAGCTGTAAATGTAAATACAGGGGAAGAATCGGTTTACGGGTATGACAAACTGGTTATTTCCGTAGGCGCAAGCCCAATGAAGCCGCCTATTGAAGGCTGTGATTTGGAAAATGTGTTTTTTATCAGGACTCCTGATGACGCCATCCGCCTGAGGGAGGCTGTAGATGCAGGAAGTGTTAAAAGGGCGGTGGTAGTAGGAGCTGGTTATATTGGCCTTGAGATTGCCGAAAATCTAAAGCTGAAAGGCATTCGTCCTTTTGTACTGGATATGGCGCCTCATGCGCTTCCGGGATTTGATGCGGAGATGGCAGAATATATAGAAGGGAAACTGCAGGAAAGCGGGATTCCCGTGGTAACAGGGGTTGCCGTAACGGCTATTGAAGGCAGCGGCAAAGCAGAGAAGGTTGTTACCAGCAAACGGGCATATAAAGCTGATTTGGTTGTATTAAGTGCCGGCATTCGTCCGAACACCGCATTTTTGGAAGGCAGCGGCATTGAGATGTTTAAGGGCACGATTCTGACCAATGAACAGGGAGAAACCAACATTCCGGATATTTACGCAGCAGGAGACTGCGCCATGGTACATAATGCATTGACCGGAAAGCCGGCATGGTCCCCTATGGGTTCCACAGCCAATATTGCCGGTCGCTTGATTGCCAGAAATATGATGGGGGCAGGCCTTAGCTACAGGGGCGTGCTTGGAACAGCCGTATGTAAGCTGCCTGGGCTTCATGTAGGGCGGACCGGGCTGACAGAGGTACAGGCAGCAGCAGAGGGCTTCCAGCCGGTCAGCGTGATTACGGTAGTGGATGACAAGGCCCATTATTTCCCGGGAGCTGGATCATTTATTATTAAAATGATTGCTGACAGGCAGTCGCTGCGGCTTTTAGGCATACAGGTAATCGGTGCCGGGGCAGTAGATAAGATTGTGGATATTGCAGTTACGGGGATTATGCTGAAAGGCACCTTAAACGATCTGGCAGATATGGATCTGGCATATGCCCCGCCGTTTTCAACGGCAATTCATCCGTTTGAGCACACGCTGAATATCTTGCTGAATAAGATAAACGGCCAATTTGAAACATTTACTCCGGCGGAATTCGCCGCAGGGGCAGCAAAGGGCTATAAGATTGTAGATACCTGCATGGTGCCGTCTATTGAAGGGGCGCCTTATGTGGAGCTGACTTCTGTGGAAGGGCCTGTAGATGGTCTGGATCCGGAGGACAATATTCTTTTGGTGTGCAATAAGGGGAAGCGGGCGTACCTGCTGCAGAACCGCCTGAAATATTACGGATATAAAAACACAAAAGTTCTTGAAGGCGGCATTACGTTTAACCAGGTAGAAATTCAGGAGTAAAAGCAGCTGTTCACGAATCGCTTTTGCTCCTGCATTGAAGGCTGGCTTTCAGAGATATCTTATAATGTTATGGGCAAAAATTTGGGAGGAAACTGTTATGGGATGTACAATAAAACCAGATGAGATTAAAAGGGTCAAGGCATTAGGTTTCTTGAATAATAAAGGGACTGATTTATTTAATGGCCGAATTATCACGATAAACGGCAAGATTACGGCAGAGCAGACCAAAATAATCGCTGAGGCAGCAGAGAAATACGGCAATGGCGACGTGGAGTTTACCACTCGTCTCACGGTGGAGGTAAGAGGAATCCATTTTGACAATATTGAACCGTTCCGTGCGTACATTGGGCAGGCAGGGCTGGAAACCGGAGGCACAGGCTCTCTGGTGCGTCCAGTGGTGGCTTGTAAAGGAACCACCTGCCAGTATGGACTATATGACACCTTTGCATTGTCTGAGAAAATACATAAGCGCTTTTATAAAGGATACCGCACCGTAAGATTGCCTCATAAGTTTAAAATTGCAACCGGCGGCTGCCCTAACAACTGCGTGAAGCCGGATTTAAATGACCTTGGGATCGTAGGCCAGCTTATTCCCAATGTGGATGAGGACATGTGTAATGGCTGCAAAAAATGCCAGGTGGAAAGCGCCTGTCCCATGGGTGCTGCAAAGCTGGAAGACGGCATTATAAATATTGACAGCCAAGTCTGCAACAACTGCGGACGCTGTGTGGAAAAATGCCCGTTTGATGTTATAGAAGAGGGAACGCCAGGATATCGGATTTACATTGGAGGAAGATGGGGAAAAAGAACCATACACGGACAGCTGTTATCTAAAATCTTTACCTCGGAGGAGGAACTGCTTGACACGGTGGAAAAGGCGATTCTTCTGTTCCGTGAGCAGGGAAATACGGGAGAGCGTTTTGCAGATACCATTGAGAGGATTGGTTTTGAAAAGGTGGAGAAACAGCTTTTGTCCAATGACATTTTAGACAGGAAACAGGAGATTCTGGATGCCAGGCTGCATCTGACAGGCGGGGCCACCTGCTGACGGCAGATGTTAATACAGAAGCAATGATAAGGACAGTGTCAGCATAAGGCTGATGCTGTCTTTTGTATTATGGAGCAGTAGTGGCTAAATAATGCATCAGCTATGAATTGGCAGGTTGCACTGGACTTTAAGCAAACCATGGAGTATAGTGGAAGAAGATTTTTAGCCGATTTAAGGGAGAATAAAAACCATGGAATATATTATTGGCACAAGAGGTTCAAAGCTTGCTGTTGCCCAGGCAGAACATGTGCGCACAAAATTGTCCCAGGCATACCCGGAGCATAAATTTGAGATCCGCACCATTCGGACTACAGGAGATCGGATTTTGGACAGGCCGCTCCATGAGCTGGGAAGCAAAGGCATTTTTGTGAAAGAGATTGAGGAAGATATTTTAAACCATAAAGCAGATATCGGTGTGCACAGCATGAAGGATATGCCATCGTGTCCTGCCGCCGGACTTATGTTTGCAAAAGCGTGGAAAAGGGAAACGCCGCAGGATGTGCTGATTTTGCGTGAAAAGACATCCTTGGATGAACTTCCCCAGGGCGCTGTCATAGGAACCGGCAGCAAACGCAGGGAATTCCAGCTGAAATGTCTGAGAAATGATATTCGTGTGGTAAATATTCGCGGAAATGTGGATACCAGGCTTCAAAAAATGGAGGAGGAGAAGCTGGATGGTATTATTCTGGCAGCTGCAGGCCTAAAACGTCTTGGACTGCAGCATAAGATTACCCAATATCTGAATGAGGATGAGATGATCCCGGCCCCGGCGCAGGGGGTTTTGGCATTGGAGATCCGTCAGGAGGACAGGGAGCTGCTGCAGATGCTTGACAGGTTCTGCGATGAAGAGACTGTCTGTGCCGTAGAGGCGGAGCGGGGATTTCTGCAGGAAATCGGCGGCGACTGTCACTTGCCGACAGGGGCATTCTGCCGAAAGGGGGAAGACGGCAGATGGTGTCTTCACGCAATGTTCGGCAATGAGACAGGAAGCAGGCAGGGATATGCGGTTGTTTACGGAGAGAACCCGAAGAATCTGGCAGAAGAGGCAGCTGCCTGTATCCGGCAGCAGATGGCGGGAACAGTCAGCCTGGTGGGAGCAGGCCCGGGAGATCCGGGGCTGATTACTGTGAAAGGGCTGATGGCAGTCAGGGAGGCTGACTGTCTTATTTATGACAGGCTTTCTTCGCCAAAGCTTCTTGAGGAGACAAAACCCGGATGCGAAATAATCTATGTGGGGAAAGAAAACCGCAGCCATACCATGGTGCAGGAAGAGATTAACCGGCTTATGGTACGAAAGAGCATGGAATATGAGAATGTGGTGCGGCTAAAGGGCGGCGATGTATACGTATTTGGCCGGGGAGGAGAAGAGGGCCTTTGGCTCAAAGATCATGGGGTGCCCTTTCAGGTGATTCCAGGAGTGACTTCCGCTATTGCCGGGCTGGCCTATGCAGGCATTCCAGTGACGCACCGCGGAATGGCATCCGGCTTTCACGTGGTGACAGCCCACAGCCAAAAGGATAAATTGGCGGATATTGATTTTCAGGCAATGGCCAGAGGGAATGACACATGCATATTTTTAATGGGGCTCAATAAGGTAAAAGAAATTGCAGAAGGGCTTATGGGAGCCGGGATGCCAGGCACCGCAAAGGCAGCCGTGGTTTCCTGCGCAACTACCAGGAACCAGAAAGTATGCGTGGCGGATTTGGAGCATATTGCGGAGGCGGTAAGGCGAGAAAAGCCTGTTTCTCCGGCCATCATTGCAGTGGGGCAGGTGGTGTCGCTGAGAGAGGCGCTGGGTTTCTTTGAACGGCAGCCATTGTTTGGAAAACGGTATTTAATTCCAAAAATCGGAAATAAGCCTACCAGATTGGGAAAACTTTTAATGGCTCAGGGAGCTGATGCAGATGAAATCCAGGTAGGGGAGATTGTATATCCGAAAATCCGGTTTTCTGCCGGCCAAATACAGGAAGCAGACTGGCTTATATTTACCAGTAAAAACGGAGTGGAAGCTTTTTTTAACGGCATGAGGGAAAGCAGGCTGGATGTCAGAAGCCTTATCGGGTGCAGAATTGCGGTTATGGGGGAAAAAACCAGAGAGGAGCTGGACGGATACGGCCTGTATGCTGACATCATGCCCAGGGAATACCACAGCAGCGCACTGGCCCAAGAGTTAAGCACGCATTTGGCCGGCACAGAAAATGTGTGGCATATAAAGGCAGGTAATGCAGACAGCCATTTGGGGGAGGCGCTTAAACGCATATGCAGATTTAAAGAAATTGTGGTGTATGAGAACCGGGCGGTAATTCCGGATCTGAAAAGAATAGATCCTTTGGAAATGTATGACGGGATTTTGTTTACCTGCGCTTCTTCGGCAGAGAGATTTTTGGATGCCGCAGAGGGACAGTGGGGAACATGGAACAATATTTATAGTATCGGGCCTAAAACTACGGAATATTTAAAAAGACGGGGCGTGGAAAAAGTGATACAGGCAAGGCAGGCTGCGTATGAAGGGATGGTGGATTTGCTGTTTACATTTACTTCCTGATATTGTAGAATGGGAGATATTGTAAATCGGCAGGAAAGGAAAAGACATGAAAGAAACGCTGGAGAGGCCGGTATTGGTGACGCGGTCATCACTGCCGCCTCTGGAAGAGTATATAGAAATGCTGAGACCTATTTGGGACAGCGCATGGCTGACTAATATGGGTGTTTACCATGAAGAGTTCCGGGAACAGCTGAAGAAATATCTGAAGCTGACAAACCTGGAGCTGTTTGTTAACGGCCATATGGCTTTGGAGCTGGCAATTCAGGCCATGGAGCTGAAAGGGGAGGTTATTACTACGCCGTTTACATTTGCCTCCACCACTCATGCCATTGTGAGAAACGGCCTTACGCCGGTATTCTGCGATATCAATGAGGAAGACTATACGCTGGATGCAGACTTGATTGAAAGCTTAATTACAGAGAGAACCTGTGCCATTGTTCCGGTTCATGTTTATGGGAACGTGTGCGATGTGGAAAAGATTCAGGAGATTGCGGACAGGCATCATCTGAAAGTCATCTATGACGCAGCCCATACATTTGGGGAGGAACTGGACGGAGAAGGCATAGGCACATGGGGAGATGCTTCCATGTTCAGCTTTCATGCCACAAAAGTGTTTCACAGCATTGAGGGAGGAGCGGTGGCATTTAAGGAGGCATCTTTGGAAAAACGGCTGTACCAGCTGAAGAATTTCGGGATTATGGACAGCGAGACTGTGGAATATGTAGGCGCTAACGGCAAAATGAATGAATTTCAGGCAGCTATGGGGCTATGCAATCTGCGTCATGTGGATGAGGAGATCCGAAAGCGGAAACAACTGGCCATGCATTACCGCCATCGGCTGGAAGGCATAAAAGGCATAAAGCTGTGCAGGGAAAACCCGAGGGTAAAATATAACTATGCTTATATGCCAGTGGTTTTTGATGGTTACAAAGCCAAGAGAGATGAAATATTTCAGGCATTAAGGGAGAAAAATATTCATGCACGGAAATATTTTTATCCATGTGTCAATCATTATGAGTGTTATAAGGATCGTTTCTGTGCAGAGGATACTCCGGTGGCGGCGAGAATATCGAGTCAGGTGCTGACACTCCCGCTGCACGCAGATCTGCCATTGGATGTGGCGGATATGGTTTGTGATATCATCGAGAGTGCAAAAGCAGGATTCGCATAATTACACGATACTGTCGGCGGAAGGCATATCTGATATGAATAGGCTTAAAGACAGAGGTATGGAGAAACAGGCAGGTTTTGCTGGATACAGGATACATTGATGATATAGAAAGCGAGAACCAGAAGGTGGAACTGAGAGAAAAGGTGTTGGCAATAATACCGGCGTATAATGAAGAGGCTAATATTGACATGGTAGTTACGGAACTGGTGCAGAAATGCCCGGAGCTGGACTACGTTGTGGTTAATGACGGCTCTCGGGATAAAACGGCGCAGATATGCAGGGAAAAGGGGTATAATCTTTTAGATCTTCCGGTAAATCTGGGGCTTGCCGGGTGTTTTCAGGCAGGGATGAAATATGCCTGGAATAAGGGGTATGCCTATGCAATCCAGTTTGATGGAGACGGACAGCACAGGCCGGAATTTATCAGGGCCATGAGAGAGAAAATGGATGAGGGATATGAGATTATTATAGGAAGCCGCTTCATTCATAATAAGAAGGACTATTCCATGAGAATGATCGGGAGCAGGCTGATTGCCGGGGCGATTTTCCTTACTACAGGAGTAAAGGTGACAGATCCCACTTCCGGAATGAGGATGTTTAACCGGGAAACTATAGGGGAGTTCGCATGGAATCTTAACTACGGTCCTGAGCCGGATACGATTTCTTATTTGCTGAAACAGGGTGCCAGAATCGGGGAGACGCCGGTGGAGATTACAGAGAGGGCAGGGGGAGAAAGTTATTTAAGGCCTATGGTGGCAGCGAAATACATGATAAGGATGCTGCTCTCTATTTTACTGATACAGAATTTCAGAAAGCGAAGCTGAATTTACTGCAAAGGTATAGAATCCTTAAGGCAGGGAGGCAGGTTGCAGAAAGGTGCAGGCAGAGACAGATGGCAGCTATGGCAGAGCGGTGGGCGGCAGCGCTTATGAAAACCGGCCCTAATAAAAAAAAACAGAATATTCTTTGGAATATGGCAGGAAGCTTCTGCTATGCGTTTGCCAGCATGGTTCTGTCTTTTTTGGTGATGCGGCTGGCCGGCGAGGATGACGGAGGAATCTTTGCTTTTGGCTACAGCACCTTTGGCCAGCAGATGTTTATTCTGGCTTATTTTGGAATGCGCCCGTTTCAGATTACGGACGGAAGTCAGGAATACCGCTTCGGAGATTACCTTCATCACAGGTACGTTACCTGCAGCCTTGCTTTGGCGGCCGGGGCAGGATATCTGATATTTTCAGGATATGCAGCCAGAAAGATGACACTGGTTTTTCTGCTGGTGTGTTATAAAGTGGCAGACGGGCTGGCGGATGTCTATGAATCAGAGTTCCAGAGAAACGGAAATCTTCATCTTACGGGGAAATCCAATACGTTTCGGACGATTTTGTCTGTGGGAGTTTTTTTTACGGCGCTTTTAACTGGCAGGAACCTGACGGCAGCCTGCACAGCCGCACTGGTGGCCCAGGCCGCAGGAATCCTGCTGTTTGATGTGATAATTTTAAAGCGGCTGAAAGGCGTTGACTATGCATGGGACAAAAGCAGAATGAGGCCTCTTACCAATGAGACCATACTTCTGTTTGTGTCCGTGTTTTTAGATTTCTATATATTTTCTGCAGCGAAATATGCCATTGATGCCCATCTGAATGATGCGGCATCCGGGTATTTTAATATTATTTTTATGCCTACATCCGTTATTAATCTGGCGGCAGGCTTTGTGATTCGTCCGGTTCTGACCGGCCTGACTGATATGTGGACTCAGAAACAATTTGATGCATTTTCCAGAAAGCTTATGACCATTTCCAGGATTATTGGTGCTTTGAGTATTTTGGCCCTGGTTTTGGCGGCAGGGTTAGGCAGGCCGGTATTGTGGGTTTTGGAGCAGATTTTAGGCGGCAGCTATGAAGGAAAGCTGACTGGAAACCATGTGCCTTTTATTCTGATTGTTATGGGGGGAGCCTGCTATGCATTTTTAAATCTTCACTACTATGCGTTAGTGATTATGAGGAAACAGCATGTGATTTTCGGCATATATCTGGCTTTAACAGGCCTGGCAGCGGTTTTGGCTCCGGCGCTGGTAAAAAGAGGCGGAATATACGGAGCAGCAGCAGCTTATCTGATTCTGATGATAATAATGGCAGCAGGATTTGCAGCATGGACTTGGGCAGGAATCAGGAAAGGCAGGAAAAACCTGGCGTAAGCCAGCAGGCTTGACGTAACAAAGAAACACAGGCAAAATGTAAGAGACAGGAGTGATGAAACCTATGAGATGGCAGAACCCGCCAAAAGCGGATGTGCTGATACCAGTATATAAGCCAGGAAAACGGTTTGCCAGGCTTCTGCAGATGCTGCAGAAGCAGACCTATAAAGTGAATCGGATTATTGTGATGAACACAGAGAAAAGGTATTGGAATGAGGACGGATACAAAACAGTCAGGGGGCTGGAAGTCCACCACGTCTCCAAGGCGGAATTTGACCATGGAGACACCAGGAATAGGGCAGCCGGATATTCCAGTGCAGACGTGATGATTTTCATGACAGATGACGCAGTGCCTTACGATAAGTATCTGGTAGAGAAACTGATAAAGGCACTGGAACAAGAGGGCTGTCAGGGACAGCAGGCTGCCATGGCTTATGCCAGGCAGCTGCCGGACAAAGACTGCCGTACCATTGAGCGGCATACGCGAGACTTTAACTATCCCGGCCAAGGGATGGTAAAGACAATAAACGACCTGCCCAAATTGGGAATCAAGACCTATTTTGCATCCAATGTGTGCTGCGCATACCGGAGAGACATATTTGTGAAGAACGGCGGATTTGTGGACAGAGCTATTTTTAATGAAGATATGGTTTATGCGGCAGGAGTCCTTAAGGCAGGCTATGCTGTTGTTTATGAGGCAGAAGCCAAGGTGATTCATTCTCATAATCTGCCGCCTGTCGGACAGTTTCGGAGAAATTTTGACCTGGCAGTTTCCCAGGCGGAACATCCGGAGGTATTTAGCGGCCTGCCGTCAGAGGGGGAGGGTATCCGCCTGGTGGAGGATACGGCAGCATGGCTTCTGCGGACAGGGCGGTTTTGGCTGCTTCCGTCCCTCGTTATAGGCAGCGGCTGCAAATATGCAGGATACCGCATGGGGAAAATATATAAAAAACTGCCTGGAGCCATGATCTTGCGATGCACAGGAAACAAAGAGTACTGGAAAAAGAAATGGGGGATGCAGGCATGATGACAATGACTCTGCGGATTGCCCTGATTCTGGTGTCAGTGGTGACTTTTTTTCTGATGATGCGGAAGATAAGGCAGTCTAAAGTGCAGATAGAAAGCGCCATATTCTGGATTGTTCTGGCAATGGTGCTGGTGATATACAGTATTTTTCCGGCGGCGGCAGATTTTTGTGCCAGAGTTCTGGGAATCTATTCCACTGCCAATTTTCTGTTTCTGGTGGCGATTTTTCTGCTGATTGTAAAAGTATTTGATATGACCATTCAGATCTCACAGCTGGAGACAAAAATTAAAGAACTGGTACAGCAGATGGCTCTTGAGGAGAAAAGGCATGAAGAGGAAAAATAAGGCCTGGCTGTGGGGCTGCCTGACTGTAGCTGTTTTCGGGCTGTGGCATCTTCTGGATGTAAAATCCGGGGCTTTGGAAAGCAAAGACAGGTGGCTTGTAGGACAGTACCTGCTGTTTTTTGCAGGGGTTGCTGCTGTTGCTGCGGTGCTGGGAAAAATGTTTTGTGCAGATGGAACCAGGCCTCGCAGGAAATTGGAAACAGTCTATGCTGTGGCGGGAATAACACTGGGGATTTTTTATCTCCTGGTTCTTCCGCCGCTTTCGGCTCCTGATGAGATCAGTCATTACATGGGGGCATATCAGCTGTCCAGCCGCTTCCTGGGTCAGCCTTCCAACTCTGCCACAGGCCATGTTCTGGTACGGCCGCAGGATATTTGGGTGGAGGATGTAGAAGACCGGTGGAAGTATGAGGAAAGCGAAGACGGATATATGCAGCCTGTGGCCGAAACTGCGGCAGAATCCGGATACTTGGGAGAGGTGCTTGAAGAAAAGACTTATGAGACCATAAGGCAGCAGGGAATGCGGGGGCAGAGGTACCCAAAGGAGGCAGAAGCCCATGAGCAGCTGAAGCATTCCCTGATCCTTTCTCCATATCCTCCAGTTATTACGACTCCTGCCGCATATATTCCCCAGGCACTGGGGATTTCTCTGGCAAGGCTTTTTGGCTTAAACACCATTATGCTTCTTTATATGGGACGGCTTGGCAACCTTTTGTTTTTTGTAGGAGCCACATACCTTGCAATGAGGCGTCTTCCCTTTGGCAAAGAAGTTCTTTTCGGAGTGGCGGTGCTTCCCATGACCCTGCATTTGTCAGCTTCTTTTTCTTATGATGTAATAATCCTGGGGGGCATGTTTTATCTGACGGCAGTATGTCTGGATCTGGCCTATGAGAAAGAGCGGGTGCGGGCAGCCGACGTGGCGGTGATTGCCGGGATTATGGCTGCAGTGGGGCCATGTAAGCTGATATACGGTGTTTTAATGGGACTGTGTCTTTTAATTCCCGTAAAGAAGTTCGGAGGGCGGAAACTTTGGCTTTTGTCTGCCGCCGCTGTGGCAGCGGCATGGGGACTGTCTATGACCTTTGTCAATGGCCAGACCATTGTATCGTATGCTACAGAGACAGAGAGTGTGGTGCCATGGTCCCAGGAGGCAGGCTACAGCTTAAGCCTTTTGCTTCACCGCCCCCTGCAGGCTGTGCGTATGTTTTATCAGACACTTTTATGGCAGGCTGAGTACTACCATATGACTATGATCGGGGCATACCTGGGCAATCTTGATCCGGTACTGGATGTGCCCTATGCTGCAGTGGCAGTGTTTACTGCTGCTCTGCTGTGCCTGGCTGCGAAAAAACCGGGAGAATCCCAGAGAATGTCAGCGGGAGACCGCATTTGGATCTGTGTCTTATGTGCCCTTTGCGGCCTTGCGGCTATGGCTTCCATGCTGATTGCCTGGACGCCTTTAAGCTCTCTGGTTATAAGCGGAGTCCAGGGAAGATATTTTCTCCCCTTCCTGCCGGTGCTGCTGATGGCATTTAAAAATAATGTCATAGTTTTGACAAAGAATGGAAACCGTAGTATATTGTATTTGATGTGCTGTACCAACGGCTATGTGATTCTTCGTCTGTATTCCGTTGTAAGCATGAGGCTGTAAGGGACTTTTGGCAAAGTTTTGCAGACGTCTGCGGTTTAAGAAAAAGTGAGGAGAATTTAGTATGGGTAAGATAACAGTAACACCATGTGACATAGAAGGGCTTTACGTGATTGAACCCACTGTGTTCAAAGACGAGAGAGGATATTTCGTAGAAACTTATAATCAGAATGATTTCAGGGATGCAGGGCTGGATATGATATTTGTACAGGACAATCAGTCCATGTCTGTAAAAGGTGTTTTGAGAGGGCTTCATTTCCAGAAACAGTTTCCCCAGGGTAAACTGGTAAGAGTAGTAAGAGGGGCCGTTTTTGATGTGGCTGTAGATCTTCGGGCCAATTCCGGCACATATGGAAAATGGTTTGGAGTGGAGCTGTCTGCAGAGAATAAGAAACAATTTTATATTCCGGAAGGGTTTGCGCATGGCTTTTTGGTTTTGTCAGAGGAGGCGGAGTTTGTCTATAAGTGTACAGACTTTTATCATCCCGGTGACGAAGGCGGACTTGCATGGAATGATCCTGAGATAGGAGTGCAGTGGCCTGTTAAGGATGGGATGAAGCTGATTATATCTGAGAAGGATCAGAAATGGGGCGGGTTAAAGGATACCTTTAAATTCCATGAAGCGTAAGGAAGGGATTGTATGGATTATATAATATCCCTGGCAAAGGATATCATTAAAAAGCGAAGGCTAATAGGGGATCTGGCAAAAGCTGACTTTCGGAAGCGGTTTGTAGGGTCCTACTTTGGCGTGGTTTGGATGTTCGTCCAGCCGATTGTTACGGTATTTATCTATTATTTTGTGTTTGGCGTGGGGCTTCGAAGCGGCAGCCCTATAGAGGGAGTTCCTTATGTACTGTGGCTGGTTCCGGGAATCGTACCATGGTTCTACTTCAGTGAGGTGCTGAATGCGGGAACCAACTGCCTGCAGGAATACAGCTATCTGGTGAAAAAGGTAGTCTTCCGGGTAGAAGTTCTGCCGATTATCAAGATACTATCCTGCCTGATTGTTCATATTATTTTTGTTGTGATCATGGCGGGGATGTATCTGTGCTTTGGATGGATGCCCAGGATAAGCTGGTTTCAGACGGTGTATTATACCTTTGCGGTTACCATGTTTTCCATGGCCATTGTTTATTTTACCAGCGCCATACAGGTGTTTTTTAAGGATATGGCCCAGATTGTGGGCATCTGCCTGCAGTTTGGCATGTGGCTGATTCCTATTATGTGGCAGGAGGAGCAGTTTGCAGGCAGGTCCTATTATGCCCTGCTGTGCAAAATTATAAAGCTGAATCCTATGTATTATGTAGTGTCCGGATACAGGGACAGCATGCTTTTAGGAAACGGATTTTGGGAGAAGCCCAGACTGACAGTGTATTTTTGGGCAGTGACCATATGCATATTTTTGGTGGGGCTTAAAGTGTTTAAAAGGCTGAGGCCGCATTTTTCAGATGTGCTGTAGATGAAAGGATGACTATGGAAAATGCAATAACGGTAAAAGATGTAACGAAAATCTATAAGATGTATGAGAAACCTATTGACCGGCTGAAGGAGTCTCTGCATCCGGGGCATAAGGAATATCATAAGAAATTCTATGCCCTTAATAATCTTTCTTTTCAGGTGAAGAAAGGGGAGACGGTGGGGATTATCGGCACCAACGGGTCGGGGAAATCTACGATTTTGAAGA
>CATLBO010000038.1 GCA_949879025.1 uncultured Hungatella sp.
CCAGGTATGTAGGAAGCTGGCTGGGTTGGAGTTGATGTATCCTGTCTTGGACGGAACATAATAAGGAACAGCGTAATAAGTACCACGGCCAAGCCTAAAAACACGGCAGTGTAGATCAGTTCCTTCATTTTCAGCACTACAATTCTTGTTTTCGAACTCATGGGAACCTCCATATTTTGTTTACTACAATCTATTATAGGTGAGTCCGAATTATTCTACATTCTACCACAGGACATGCAGGAATTCAACTGTGTGGTTGTTATGGTTTGCCGGAGCAGTGAAGCAGAGACGTTAATCCAAGGTTTCCCTGATCCGGCACCATTATGTAAAAACTTACGCAAGATTCTCTGTCCTGATAATCAGCCTTCTAAAACGCAGCATCTGTTTTGGCTGCAGAGTTTTAGGGGAAAACAGAATGAAATCCAGGCGGAGGAATCCCTGCCCTTTTTGCTTATGTGGGTCTATATGAGCCTTAAACCAGCCTTCAAATTCATCTGACCACTGCTTTATAATATCCGGAATCTGCTGTCTCTGAACATTTGCCGCAGGCATCATAAAGACGGGAAGCTCCAGAGGCTGCAAATCCTTATGCAAATATCTTCCGAATAAAAGTTCGGCCTGAATCATCAGCTCTTCCTCCGTTTCTCCTAACAGTTCGGCGAAAAAAGCGGTCATATGATCCCCAAAGCTGCCTTTAAAAGGAGTCTGGCCAGATACCACTTCTGAAATATCCACATCCGCTGCCACATCCCTGGATACGAAATATGGATCTGTAAATTCTGCAAGATCAGAGTGGTAGACAAACGGTTCTGCAATCCTGCGTCCCGGAATCAGGTCCCTGTTTCTGAAAATGCACATAGAGCCCCGGGCACTCTGAAATTTCATCATATTCAGGCCCGGCAGTATTATCTGTCTCGTTTTACAGGCCTGTCCCTGGCTTGCTGCCAGTGGCTTTCCAGTTTCTGCATCTACATAATAGTAGGATGCCAGCGCCCCTGTTTTTGTATCATTCCATCGTGTCATGTGATACTGTTTTGGCCTGATGAAAATCCAGGGAATTTCCATTTCCGGCAGCATTTCCCCGTATAACCGTACCACCAGCGCATCCACGCCGTCTATGTCAGCATGATCGTCATTTATGAAGAACGAACAGCGTGGCAGCCCCCAGTCAAATTGCTGGCCCAGCAGAGGCAAAGCCTCTTCCAAGGCATCTGCTGCCTGGGATATAAGATTTTCCAGTACCCCCAGGGCAGTGTCAGCTTTCTTGACTGCAGCATCCTCAGGCTTCGTGTATGCACCAATTGTCAAGGCACAGTCCGCCAGTGTTTTTGTAATCGCCGGACTGGCTTCTGCCATCTGCGCTAATGCGTCAAACAGTCCGCCGTTCCATTCCTGCTGTACCTGCTGAGATTCATTGAAAGTCACCACCCATTCCATGGTATCCTGGGGATAATGGTAAGGAAGCGTGTATTCAAAACAGTAGTCCCATTTAAGCATCTGAGACAGCCCGCCGCCTTCTGACCAAAACATGTTTTTTAAAGCTTTTCTGTCCTCCTTAGACTGTTCATCAGCCTGCCGGATTAATTCCGGCGTATCTGGGAAACTGCAGAGAGGCATGGGTATCTGGGCCTGTCCCATGACTTTTTCTGATTGGCCTTGCTCTGTTACAAATTCCAGCCAGTCAGAGGCATAATATCCCTGGATTCCCGGCAGCGTGCGGATGTTATGTTCGATGTGGGAAAACCGGAAAGAGGGGTTGTACAAAGCAGATGCCACCACTGCGCCTTCCTTATCCCTTACCAGTTCCGGTGCACTGACCTTTACTGTCAGCTTTTCCCTGGTTTTGCCTGCATTGGAAGAACTCCCGCTGCCAGCCAGCGGAAATCTGGCGGCGGAAAGAGACAGCATACTGTCAGATTGGACAATACGGCCATATGCATTAGCATTGTCACCTTCTGGAACATCTGTAAGTTCCACGGATGCATGATGTAAGGCAACTGCATGAAGGGTGTAGAAGCTCATCAGATTTTTCAAAAGCTCCTGCCGCAGTGCCTCCTGCTCTATGCCGCCCATATACTGTCCCTGATCCTCAAAAACAGGAATCAAAAGGCCTGACAGATTGTCAGCCAGCCTTTTTTTCAAAGTTAAAAGCAAAGACTCATGGCTTCTTTCAGGGCTTACAAGCTGATCCAGCAGAGATATCCACGGAGCATACCGCTCCCCTGTAACCAGATCAACAGCCTCCAGCGCCTGCCGCAGCCATACATCCAACTGAATGTCCGTATAATCCCGATATGTGCCGCCAGTCATGCCTTCCTTCTCATCAAACTGCTGAATCCACACCTTTTCGCGGCTGCTGCGGGTATTTAACAGCGGACGGATGCAGAAAACCGCAACATCCGGCTCAAAATCAAAGGTTATCTTGTCCGTTCTGAATACCCACACCTCCTGATCCCCCTGGCTGCTGCCTGCCTTTGTCATAATCCGCCCATAGGGATATGCATCCTGGAATTTGTCTGCAAAATGCAGAAGCGCAGTCTCATTTTTGGCGTTTTCCCCGTCAGGAGAAAGCATGGCCGTTATGCTGTAAACCCCTTCCATATCTTCCAATCCATTCAGAACCTGGCGGCAGCACCGCGCAATCGTCATGGAGGCAGTAAGACGGTACCACGCCGTCTGCCGCATCCTGTCTTCCGGCAAAGCAAAACTTAGGATGCAGGGATCAGGCCCAGGTATTTGCTCCTCTTCTTTTCGCACCTTTAAATAAGCCGTCACCGAGCCTTCCCCAAACAGCCATTTTAACAGATCTTCCCGTTTTTCCCCGTCTATGGGAAGAATGCCTTCCTGTCCTCCTTCATCCCCTTTTAAAAGGCTGGTTCCCAGTTCCATCCGGATGCCGTTGGGATCATTCAGCTGCTCTCTCACGCTGATCCATGTCCACAGATCCTGCCCTGCATTTTTGCTTCCGTTCTCACCTTCATATGGGGATTTATCAAAGTACAGAGTAAGAACCAGCCCTCTCTTGTCCACCTCATAGGACATGCGGATTGACGGCCATGCCCCAGGGGAAATCAGGCTGTCTGCATAGCCGGTTTTAAGGCTGCTTACAGCCCCTTCTTCCATGGACATCCTGTTCCCGTACATATCCTGCCACCACGCTTCCACCTGAAGGGTACGTCCGATGGAGCAATAGGGTCCCTGTCCGCCGTCTTGGGCAAACCCAGTGTAAGGGATTGCCACATCATAGTCCCATGCCTCGGTTCCTCCTGGTCCCACAGGCATTCCTAAGGAGCTTTCTCTGAAGTCTGTGTTGGAACAGATCCTGTATCCCATAATGCTGTAGCAGTTCCTCAGATATGCGGCCGGGTCGGCTGTCACGTTTTCTGGCGCCTCTTCCATTCTGCGGGTAAATCCGCAGGCAATCACTCCGGCGCTGACCATAGACTGCACATCCTCAGCCTGCAGCTCTTCCAAAAAAGGCGTCTCACTCATGGCATTTTTCGGCAGAAGCACAGTATTGACATAGCCGGGGAGCGTCTCTGACTCCGGCCGCAGATTGTTAAAAGCCGCCAGGATCGTGATCGCTGCAATTCCGTTTTCATCAAATACCTCCTCAGGAATCCCCCTGCCTCCCTGTTTTTCCCCAAATAAAAGGTAGTATCCGCCGGAATTGGTGACTGATGCTTCCCAGATCCTTCGGATAAATTCTTCATGAGCCGGCGAAGCCTCTTTGAGGAAACCGGTTTGGGGCGGATTCGTCTCTGTGGAAAGGTTTGTGCGGATCATAAGGGCAATGCTTTCGGTTTGGTTTAGCAGTGCAATGCCGCCCTTCCCGTCAGAAATGCCTAAAAGTATCTGATCACCGCCTAAGGCCCCTCCCCTGTAGGAAAGCAGCTGTTCCAGACATGCGGCATCTCCTGATGACATGCTCTGGAATTCATAAAGATTCTGCCGGGAAGGTATGGTTTCATCTGGTACAGAACGCTTTATCTTCATGGTTACCTGACATGCCAGACAATAAGATTCTGCCGCCCGCTGCTTCATCTGGCTGGACGACTCATCAAAACGTCCCAGCTTCAGAGCAGTGGGCTGTCTCAATTTTCCTGCACCTCTGGGCATATGCCAGCACTGCATCTGCTTTCCTGACAAAGTTCCCAATGTCAGGGGCACCTGAGATGAAGCTGATTCTCCGGCACATAAGCTATAAGCATGAGCTGCCAGATGCGCCGTGTTCCGTATTTCCAGACGGATGGGAGGCAGGCATTCCGGTGCTTCAGCCGCCTGCTTCAGCAGCTTAAATGTCTCTCCATAGGCGTCCATGGGAATCCTGCACACCTGCGTCAATGCTGATTTCCTGTCCTTAAACTGCAGCCAGGAAACATCTGTACTGTCAAAGGCAAGCATCCCTCCTGGCAGAAAGGCCATCTGCTGCCCTGTCAAAGCATACAAGCCGGCATATTCAGGCAGAGAACCATTTCTCACCCACATTCCGGATACATCCTGGCACGGAGTAATGCCATTGGTCCGTATCCGCATTCCGTGAAGCAGGTACCTGGACATCATGCCAGACAACACGGATATGGCGCCGCCCCGCTGAATTCCTGCCAGCAGATCTCCTAAGGGCAAGCTGGTTAAATGGGGGATACTGATGGTATGATCATCTGGAAACAACCCTTTAATCCGGCCGTTTTCTCCCTCTGCCAGTTCCTCCAGAGGTATGTGGAACTGTACTGCCACCGAAGCCAGAGTGTCGCCGGATTTCGTTACATAAGCGTCATCTCCCAGCCTCAGGGTACATCCAGGGGAAAGAGGCGTATCTGCGTTTGCTGAAAACAGATCCAGCAATGTATAGTCGTTTCTGGCATGACTGTGAATCCAGTCCAGGGTCATAAGCGGCGTCTCCTCTGGAGCCGGTATGTATTGGTACTCCCGCAGTCCGGTCTGAAGGCCTTTCACTGCCTGACGCAGCAGAAGCCGGAAATAATCGCCAAACATCCAGTCTGACAGAGAAAGAGTATTTTCCGCCATTGATCCCACCTCTTCTTTTTGGGCCTCTTTCTCTACCTGAACAGCCAGCGCATCAAAGGTTTCCCTTAGTTCCTTAATCTTTTCCTGGCTTACAATATTATAGAAACCATATTGGTAGGCGCAAACCTTCTGTTCCCCATTTTCCATGGTGACAAGAAGACCTGATGGCATAGGGAAACAGGCTGCGTCCACAGGCACTGCGTCCATGTCCGTATCCAGGGCTTCCTCCAAAACCTCTGCCTGGAATTCAAAAAAATCAGACAAAAACCGATCCAGATCCTTTATGGACAGCGGCAGGCCTTTGGCCAGCTGATTCTCCAGCCACGCCAAAACATGGGCTGTTACTTTCAGTTCATCCGCCTGGCTCTCGGTAACAGAAGGCACTGTCTGAACTGCGGCTATCATAAAGCGGACTGCCATTTTATACAGCGTCTCAAAAGAGCTGTCTGCTTCCGTCCCATTGGCTTTGCACACATTATGCCAGTCTGGCTCCCTGTCCGTATCCATGGTTTCGATCATCAGCATGGCTGTCAGGCATGAACGGATTCCCGGCGTGTCTGGCCATTCATCCTGGGCAGCTGTGGGATGCACGGTCATCCAGCCTTTCAGTATATGGCGAGGCCTGTCAGGAGTCAGTTTTTTCCAGTCAAAGCAATAATCATTGTCATCTGGAGACAGATGGCTTAGGCGATACCCTGCTGGTGCAGACAGAACGCCGTTTGTCCTGGAATGCAGCCAAGGCGCATCTCCAGCTTGGCCGATGGAAAATCCTTCGCAGATGGCCAGGGAGAAGCTTAAATTGATTTTTATTTTTATGATCCCCAGATTCAGTGTCAGGCGGGCCTGAACCTCCACTTTAACGCTTACAGTGAACACGCTGGGCATAAAAGCTTCAATGGTAAAGAGTACCATAACTTCCACTTTTACCATGACCTCTGCCTTTATAATGGAAAAATCAATTTTGCCGTACAGATGGCCTGCCACCCCTGCAGTTCCCGTCAGCCGATAGTAGTATCCCTCTTCCAGCCGGGCCGGGTTTCCTCCTCCTTCTTGCACATAGGGGTTCCATTTTGCCAGAACTCCTTCCAATATTGCCAGAACCGTAAGGCTGAAGCTGGCTTCCAGAATGCCGCAGCAAAGAGATTTCCCAAATCCTGCCTGTATTCCTATGCCAAAAGCCACAACCGGATTGAACATGCCGTTTTCACTGGATGGAACCAGGTCTCCTGCCGTACCCCCTGACAGCTTTCCAAAGTAGAAGCCTGCCGCTCCCAGAAGCGGGATGCCTGGATAAATCACTGCTTCTATGGATAATGATCTGGAGAAATCCCCGTTGTACGGAAATCCGAAGTCTATAAGGAAATCTCCATTGGTGTAAATGGAAGCTGCGAACACGGGAAGGGTCAGGGAGTAAGGCCCGATGCTTAAATACCGCATGGCGTCCGGCAGCACTACTTCTGCCTGGAATACACCTACGGCGTCATTGATCTTACGGTAAAGAATCTGGACATCCAGGCCCTTTAATATTTTCATGGAGTCACCCTGTAATCTCAGACGGAGGGCATACAGATTTGAATCATGGAACACTGCCTGGGCATTAATGGCATAGCCCTGCTTCTGGTCAATTCTCAAAAGCCCCATCTCTGCGGCAAACATCCAGCTGCTTTCTGAATCGTAGGCCACTGCCGGAAGTGCTGCCGCTTCCTGTTCTTCAAGGGCTTTTACCAATTCTATGGCTTTCTCCACACTGTCCGCCTTTTCCAGTCCTTCCACCTGGATATGCTGTCCCAGCGCCAGAAGGGTAAGCTTGAAATATTTGTTTCCGGCGCCGTCCGGACCTGGAGCGTCACCAGGCTGATCCGCACGCCAGGACAACGGTTCCTTTTCTGCGCCTGTCTGCCAGAAGAATTCTCCTCCCAGTTCTACTACGACTCCCCGCTCCTTGTCCCTTGTGGCATCACTTGTCCCGGTATACAGAAGGGATACGGACGTTATTCGGGCAAACCCCAGGTTAATTTCTCCTAAATCCATTACCAGCCCCACTTCATTGGTGGTAAAATTGTATTTTAATCCGGTTCCAGGAAGAAGGCGGACTTTATACAGTACATTCCATGGAGACTCCAGGGGAGCTGGGCTTTTCGTACACCATCCTACCATTTTCTCCACCATGTCACCTACAGAGATCTCCCCATTCAAACGAAGCTCCGCTTCCCATCCCCTGGCGGTTTTGCTCATGGCTGCTGTCAGGCTTTCGAAAGTAATGCCAAAGCTTCCGGTTCCCAGATAGTAATCGAACCAGGCCTTCAGCAAAATGCCGTTCCAATCTAAGTCTGCCTCAATGCAGGCATAGAAATCCCCGTCACTTGCGCCGGGCTTCCTCCGTCCAAAGGAAGCAGATGCCGACAGTGCCACTCCTGGCAGAAACGGAAGTTCCCAGTCTTTTATGGCTCCCGTAAAATCCCAGACCCCATCTTTCTTTGCCTCAATCCGCAGATGGATATCCGCCATGGCAAGGCTGGCATTTCCGGGAAATACATTCCCGTCTGCCGGAAGCATGGCATTGATCCCCAGGTAGTGGCTCAGCAAATCCGAAAACTGCACGTCGGTTCCTGTTGAAAGCCCGCCCTCAAAAACCCATCCGGCTCCTGTTTTGTATTCCGCAGCTAAAAGGACGCACAAGTCTTCTTTTTCCGGCAGAAGCTCCATGGTGCCCGCCAGTTTCAGCCTGCTTCCTTCCCTCCGTTTTTCTATGTTAATCCCTAATCCGGTGATGGTAAAAAGGCCGGATACTTCCCAGTCTGTCTCAGCCGCTGCCCTAAGAGAGTAATATCCCTGTTCAGGCATAATGTCCATAGACAGCTCTGTCAGCGCAAATCCCAGCTTCTCATCATAACCTGGCACAAACATGGCTGCCAGCCGGTCAATATCCAGCTTTCCTTCTGTCAATGCAGCCCCGGCGCAAAACGGCGGATACGTTCCCCATACGCTCATTTTTGCTCCGTCCAGTTCAAATTCGCCGCTGATAACGAAGCTGAAGCTCCTGTTTCTGAAATCAGAAGGCTGATTGAGAATCACCCGCACCTGCGGATTTACTGACAGGTAAGGTTCCTTTAAAAGCACCCATTCATGTTCCGTAGTCAGCAAAAGTTCAATCCGCTCTGCCCTGTTTTCTTCCGGGGAGAACCACAGCCCCACCGATTTTAACCCTATGCTTCCAACTTGGTTAAAAAAGGCCGGGAAGCAGGCAGTAAAGTCCAGACCGCCGCAGAGGGCCGTCACCGCAGAAAGTGCAGATATTGGCTTTTCCAGATTGCCGTACAGTTCTATGCTGCCGTCTGGGCTGGGGAATACGGCAGAAAGTTCCATGCCCGGAGGGTCCAGCCAGGCATAAGCGGTTCCATACCAGGGAAAATATCCCTCGCATGCATAAAGGGTAAAGCCGATATACTGCGCCTCCAGCCAGGGCATGGCTTCCAAATGCCCTGGCTCCTTTGATTCTGTTGTCAGCAGGGAGGACAGGCAGTCCAGTTCCTTTGATTTTTCAAATACAAGTTCTGTGTCATAGGAAATTCCTCCGTGAAGCAGTTTGGCATGTTCCACAGTGAGACGCAGGATTTCTCCCTGGGCATCCATATCGCACCTGCAGCTCATGTCATCCCCCAACAGAGTCAGCCCGCCTAAAATTTCCTGGTACAGCGCCGTGGACTTAAGATCCGGGAAGCAGGCTGAAAAATCTATGGACTGTCTTTTTTCTATCTGCCCTATAACAACTTCTTTGATTCTGACAAGATCATCCTTCCATGGCTCTGCATCATTCCTGATGATCTTTTTATGGCTGAGGCACTCCGTTAAAGCCAGCAGGGCATACTCCACTTTATCCGGTTCTTTTTCAATCCTTCTTAATGCCGCAGCAAAGGCCTGTTGACTCCGTTTAACATCCATGATGAACGCCAGAGCATTGATACGCTCCTCTTCATCCTCTGGTTTTGGCAGCAAAGGTTTATTGACCCAGTCAGCCAGGAGCTGGAACGTCGGAACAAGATTGCCTTCCACCACATCATAATTACTTAATTTAGAAGAAGACTTGATTCCCACGCTAAACTGCAAAAACGGCTTCCCCAAAGACAGCATGGCACTGGCAGTGGCCTGGCCCTCAAAAACTGGAGACAGTGCCGCCTCAGACATAATCTGAAGAAACATAGGCTGCGGAAGCGGCCCTAAGCACAAAATCCTTACTCCACATTTGGAGTCATCTATTATTTTGGATATGTCCTTTTCCCATGTATAAATTTTAAACGCCTCAGAGTCTAACATATCGCATACTTCAGATGAAAGCACTTTTTCGGCAATCGCCTTGTAAGTACTTGACTCTGTTGGAACGGTAAATGTAGAGCCTGGTGGTATGCTGTGAAATGACGCATAAATGTCTTTTACTGCTGTTTTTGTTATGGATAAATCGTTTAAAAGAACCAGGATAATTTTCCTCTCATAAAATTTCCCTTCTTGCACTGCCCATTTTACTGCCCCTAAAAATAAGCGGAGCAAAAATATGGTACGGTTGTTGGGATCTATGTTCTGAAATCCGTAAATTGGCAGGCAGATTAAATCCGTCCGAAATAGAAGTTGAGCGGCGTTGTTCAGGTATTTGTCTTTTTCGTACAGTTGACGCTCCATGGCGCTGCATTGGAAAAAAGAATAGGGAACCTCTGTCGGATAGCGCAGAACTGCCCTTGTAAAGAAACTGTTTTTGGGATCAACGGTTTCCCCCAGCATAGCAGACAGACGTATCGTATTGCCTGGAATGAACAGGATGCTGTCATATCTGTCCCGTGTACAAAAAGCATCCGCATTTCCCAGTTCCCACAGATACGGCTCTACCAGAATGCAGTGTTGTACATGAATCAGCTCATTCAGCGGCTCCGCATAGTCATATCCGCCGCAAAAGCCAAATGTTACAGGTTTTGCCCTGGAAGCCGTCACAAATGTTACAGATATAGGTGACTGCCCTGCTCCCCAGTCCAAAGACAATTCCTGGATTTCCCTTCCAGGGTCAAAGCCCTTCACCAGAACCGCAAGCTTTTCAGCTACCGATTTTTCCTCGCTTCCAGAGGTTTCATCAATAAAGACTTCAAAGACAGGCAGCGGCAACCCAAGCTCAATAAATAATCCCACTACCCGGCGCATCAGATGCAGAGTGTTGGCCTGATGCCCGAAGTTAGGCGCCTGCATAAAGGCAAATCGCAGAATTTCCTTATGATCTGCCAGTCTGGCCATCAATGGCAATATTCTCTCAAGTACCTGTTCCCGGCTTGGTTTTTTACTCCTCAGTTCTATAATCAGTTTATCCAACAGTCCCATGGTTCCCCTCCTTCTGCTGTTTATCGTATTTGCAGTACCAGCCTAATGCCTTCCCCTCCCCGCCGTCCGGCCCGAACAGATACAATGCGGCAGCACCGTCAGAAGGCAGCTTCGCTGCGCCGAATACTTTTACATTGATGTTATTAAGGGACAGCTGAAAGGAACCAGCTGTTTCTTCAGTCACCTGTGTACGGCGCAGGGAAACAGATTCCGCTGACAGCTTCAGCACGTTCTGCAGGCTTATGAGTCCATTCTCTCCCGACGCTCCAGGCAGACGAAACCCAATAAAGATCGGCGTACTCTTTCTGGTGCGATCCTCTTCTCCCCAGGCAGCCAGCAGATAACCTGTCAGCCCTGCCTTTCCGGCCAGTTCTCCCATACTTCCCATATTCACCTTCCACTTCAGGCCGTTCCATACGCCTTTTGTTAAGTCAGCGCCTCCTATGGCCGCCTTTACTGGCATACATGCCTTTAGCTCTTCCGGCTTGGCTCTGCTTCCTCCCAGCCATTCTGCCTGTTCAAGGCAGAAGTCGGCAGCCAGGCTACCTTTTCGGCGCTGGCTGCGGAGCGGTTCGCAGACTACGCCTGTGCTGTCCATCCAGCTGGCTTTCTGTCCTGATCCGCCTGCACCGCTGTCTGCAGAATCTATGGTTAATGTCAGTCCTGAAAAAGCCAGGCCTTTTCTGCTTTCTCCTTCCTCAGCCTCTGAGCCGTATGAAAACACATCCATCTCCGGCATCTTCACGAAATCAGCCAGTCCGTCCAGCCCGAATACGCTTCGGCTATCCTCCCCGTTTTCCTGCAGCCTGGCACAGGTAATGAAAACCTTTGACAAAACCCCATTGTCAAATAAAAACTGGCTTTCCCCCATGTTCTGCAGAGAAAAGGCAGATATCCCGTTGCCTCGCTGAAGGGCCCCTCTCATTAAAAGCGTATTCCAGCCATTACCTCCCGCTCCCATGCCAGTAACCTGCCCATCAAAAATACGGTTCAGGGAAAGTTGGGCATAGCAGGAAAAGCTTTTTAGTGCGCTTTCGGAAAAAAGCGCTGACAGGTTCAATAATTTGAAATCATAATCTCCGCCTTCCGGCTGCACTACCGTAGGCGATTTGGCACGAAAGCCTGCAGCCTCATAGTCCAGCAGCCCGAATACAGAACTGGGCTTGTCCTGCCTGATTTCGCCTTCATGACATCTCACCGTGTTAACCGTCACTCCAAAATGATGGATATAGAGTACCTTTGGCATTCCAGCCGCCAAGCCGGCCAGGGCCTTGGGCAGGGCAGCTGTCTCTGCAGGTACGTTTAAGCACAGCACTCCCTGCCAGTTGGGATCTGTAATGATTCGGGCAAACTCACGGAAATAGTCTTCGCTGCTTCGGGACACGGCATCTTGGCAGTAATTCATCAGCCAGTCAGACACCATGGGAATCTGGGTCATATCAGGCTTCCCGTCTGCCGCCGGAGCTGAGAACTTGTCCGGAGCCGTCCAGGCACCCACATTCCCTGCCAGGCTCCGGACTGACTGTCGGTTGTTTTTTTCATCTTCTGGGTCATAGATCTTACCTGGGCACCCTTTGACAATCATAATGCCTGCATACTGCCCATAGTTATACTTGCTTCCGATGCGAGTGTGAAAAGTCCAGTCCTCTGCTGTAAGTTTATTGTGAAATGCGCACCGGCCCAAGTCGTCGGCATCATCCGTAAGTTCTCCCGTATGCAGCCTGTTGGCAATTACCAGGAACAAATTGGCTGACTGAAACGCCTGAATCAGATCATCATCTAAATTCTCGAAATAAAACCGGCTGACACTGCCTCTGGCTCCCTCTGTCCAGCCAAGCATCAGCTTCTTCCACCGCCCATCCTCCAGCTGCGCCACGAATCCTGACGGCGTGGTAACATGCCCTGACACTGCCTGCCAGACTGAACTTTGCACTCCTTCGGCCCGGTTTCCATATCTGGGCGCCTGCCTGCCGCAGCACAGCTTCTGATGACGCATCATGGAGACAATATTGCTTTCTGCGTAACAGACAGCCGCCTCATCAAAGGGATAGGGACTCGGCATTTCCTGAGGCGGACACAGTCCGGCCAAGGGGATAAGCGGAAAAACAGCAGACGGATCAAGCTTTGTCTCCGGCCGGGCCGGGCGCAGCAGCTCTTCTGGCTGATTTGCTCCATGCTTTTCCCCCCGTCCAGCCATCCCGCTGCCATTTCCCAGAGAGCTGCCGTAAAAGTTAAATCCCACTGGCTGGGAAACGTATCCTGCAGCCTTGTCTTTTCCTGTCACGGAAACCCAGGAAGTTGTCTTGTCACCTGTCATTCCCTCTTTCAAAGGCTGTTCCCCTACCTTGGGCGTCCTGGCATAGACAGCTGATAGTGCAGCGGGAAAGCCCGGATAAAAGCTCAGCACATCCCCTTTGCTAAAACAGATAAACTCGGTTCCGCTTATTCCGCAGAGCAATTGACTGTCCTCATTTAACAGGGAGAAATCTCCCTGAGGGCAAAGGGAGCACAGATGAGGATCTGGCGATTGGTAAAACCGGAAGCCGGCTTTATGCAGACAATCCCCGCTGTTCTGAGGCTTCAGACGGATGGGTTCTCCATATATGGTCTGCATGGCAGTAGGAAAGTCAGAAATTGGCTGGCTGTCAGATAATACCATGGCAGATAATGCTTGTTTCCCTTCATTAAGGGGATCACATGGATTCAGCACCGTATGAAAAATCAGATTGCTTCGTTCCAGCTTTTCGTCCCGGGCCAAAAACGTAAAAAACCGGCTGTACCAAACCTGCGATTCCCTGTAAGCCAGCTCAAAGCCCTGGGCAAAACAGTCTAAGAATTCGCCCCAATGAATATAAAAGCAAAAACCCAGGCAGCCGCATCGGGGGCCTGACAATTCCAGGTAACAGTTTGTAATCTGATGACGGCCTTCTGTAAATGTTCCTTCCCACTCAAAAGGGGACTGATGGTTCTCATAGGTCAAAAGAATCCGGCTATCCTCTGACAGCGAGAGTTTTGCCTGGCTCAGGATGCCTAAAGACAGGTTCTCATACAAATGCACATGTACATAACCTGCGCTTTCTGTTCCGTCAATGGTGATTGGAAGTAAGATATCTTTAAAATCCGTATCTCCCGGCCATGGATTCATCCAAATAAATGCCCGTCTTGTCTCCGCTTTCTTCAGCAGCCCCTCTGCCCGGCGCAGCATAAGCTGCACACTGTCTCCATTAAGAATTGTTTCTTCCGGCAAAAAGACAAATGACGCATCAAGGCCGCTGTGATTTGCCAGCGCCTCCTCCTGTCCAATGGACTCTGGCCCTTCTTTGCCAGGGGGAAGAACCACATAGGCCCGCATCCCCTTTTCCTGATACACTCGAGGGTATATTTGTTCATAGCTCATACCATTGCCGCCTCCTTATTGTCCGTTTGAAATAGAAAAGAGCATACTTTGTTGTACAAAAGTATGCTCTCATCCTGATTTATTCAGCAGAAACTTTAAATTTCACCCTCGCTGCCATCTGTGTGCAGGCCAGCTCTGCCTGGGTTTCATGATAGCCGCCTGTGAAATAGCACACCTGATATTCACGGCCGACGATCAAATCCAGATCCGAGAAGATGATCTCATCTTCCGACAAGTCATAGGGCAGTTTTTTAAACTGTATAACATGCGCCGCATCGATGTCGTCCCCTTTCTTCCAGATCCCTGCCCAGTGTCCCTGAGTATTTGGTTCAGTTCCTTCTAAAGTATGATATAAAACAACTACGCTATCACTCTCCTGCTTGTCCAAATTTAAAGAAATGCAGTCATACGTGTGTTCCTCAGAAGCCAGACTCTTGATGGAGGCTGAGGCGCAGTAATTGTTTACCACGTTTGCTGACGTGCTGGTATTGGGACACAATCCAAAAGCGACTATGTACGGCGAATTGGGATACTCGTGTTCCAAATAAACAGTACCGCTCAGTTTGCCGGACACAATATTCTGTTTATAATAACTCAGGGTATTGGGAATTTCCGTAGCTTTATCATTAAGGATTTTAAAAACCGCCAAATGATAGCCGCCTCCCTTTGGATCGCACTCCCAGGGAATGTTATACTTCACCTCAATGCTGGAACCGCTCATGCGGCCAATGGAAGTAATCTCAACAGAATCGTTGGTTAACTGCATTAATTGCATCCTTATCACACCTTTCTAAAATTGTTATGACAAATCATTTTAAAACACGTTCAATTGCCTTGTAAGGTTCTAAAAGAACTGCTATCCTTATTGTAATATTATCATGGCGTTTACGGTATGTCAATTTCGCTGCCTGGCTCTGTCTGCCTCTGTCATTTGCTTAAATGTATGGGTAATCAGGCATTTTTCCGCTGTCTGGGGGGAAAACGCCTTCTGCCGCATTGTGGATTGCCCAAAAAAGGACATGGTTATTGAGGGGGCAGATATTATGGTTGAGACCAGTCTGGCATCTCTTGTTTGGAGCATATTTGAACATCCCTGATGATTCCTCTCAAAATTGTAATAAGGCCTTCACCCTGACATAACTTCTTTATATACAATATCCCACACGCATTAAACAAATGTTCAACATATGGGCCTTCTGCATAGGAAATAAGAATTAGCAGGTCATAGATTCAAAATAAGGAGCCACGGCAAGCGCCATATGCTATAGCATTGCGAATTTGGTCACAGTCGTCCAATTCTTCATCTGCCACCGTTCCTGTAAACGCCGTTTCTCCGTTCTGAATGTCCACTGGAGATAGAGGACTTTCGTCCCCCGCAGCACGGATGAACATAAGAAGATCTACAACAGCCATAACTGCATTCGGAAATGGATCGTCTGGTAGCGCTGACAAAAACGCAGACTGGTAACAGGCCTTATGTACCGAATACCCTTTATCTTTTTTGGGGTGGCGTACAGACCGCATTAAAAGGCATGTATAGTAAGAGGACGGATGGATTCTGTTATTATAAAGAGCTGTCAGAAAGTCATTTCCAATGGCTTAGCAATCCCTAGAAAGTACGTTTCCTCACATAGCAGCAATTCCGCTGGCTGACGGAGATGGCTTACGTCAGTCTTGAAAAAATCCGTCAAGCTGGTAGAGCTGTCAGAACAGATAGGGTGATTTTATGCAAAGCAGAGAAATATCCAAACAGTTTTTGCCCCTTAGTACTGTCACGTTCCTACAGCATACAGCCAGGCATATGTACTTGAGAGACATCTGTGGCGAATGGTACACAGACCAGCCTCATAAAAAAGCCGTAAGAAAGTCATCTGGTAAAAATCATTTACCACAGCCAGATGCTTAGTCATAATGACGAATGCGGGAAACAATCTGATTCGCAAAAGCTGAGGATTTCTGTCATAATAAAGACATAGATATCAGGAGAAAGTGGCATGGCATTAAAATACACAGAGGAAGAACTGAACAGACTTGATAAATAAATAATCATGTGATTATTCCCGTTGCAGTAGAAAGCTCCGGTGAATCTAAAGAGCCTATTCTCGCCGCAAACCAAAGAAGAAGTAGGGAAAGTGTGAAGAGGACATGGAGGAGCTGCTCGGGTCAGAATGATGGAAACAGCTCCCAGATGAAGTGTACTGCGGATACGATTTTACCCCTGCAAAAGTCGAAGTGAAGAAACACCATGTTAAAGTATATGCCGGAAAAGAAGATGGATGAAATCATCTGGAGGTCTTGCCAAGAGGCAGCCTTGTTTCCTTTCGCTGGAATCTGTCATAATAAATGCCAAATATGTCAATGCAGTGCCTCTATACCATCAGGAGTAAGAGTTTGAGCGTTATAGCCTGCACATTTCCGGACGGAACATGGCAAACTAGACGATCCAGTGCGCAGGCCGCTACCTTTCAATATTTTATGATTACCTGCATGAAAAAATGTACGGCTGCCATGTGCTCTAGACAGATACCCCCCTGTGCTGATAAATAAGGGCGAACGCCCTGCCAGGAGTAAAATCTATATGTAGGTATTCCGCATCGATCAGATGTATACGGACTTCCAGATTGTCTAGTATGAATACCAGCGGACACACAACTCCAGCCACTCGAGGGAATTCCTGAAGGATTTTAACAGAATATGTGTCACGGACGGGTATCAGGACTACCACACAGTTAAAAACGAATGAGAGGACTTAAAAATTGCCAGGTGCTGATCCCATACAAGGCGGCGCTGCAATAAAGGACAGCCGGGGCAAATCTTCCGTTGACTATGCTCCCGGGAAGAAAAACAGTTGAAGAACCTTTCCGCATAGAAACGACAGAACCCAGGTCTTTCACCCAGCCTTAAGTTTAATATCCCAATTGAACTTTTTCTGGCTCTTTGTGTCTTTCACTCTCACCTGCATCGCAACCACAGCCTCCGGGACATTTTGAGTGAAGTCCTAAATCATGGCATCCAGATCATTTACCTGCTGGATCGTCGGTGAATCAAACCAGATTAGTAATGGATAGAGCAGCTGGTCACATCGTTGGAACCCATGGTTGATAGTCTTTGCCCTCCAGAATATCCACTATCCTCTCACAAGCATGACCGTCACCGTAGGGATTACAGGCTCTGGACATAACATCGTAGGCAGACTTATCTTCCAGCAGCAGCTTAAAAGTTTTGTAGATTGTCTCTTCATCAGTACCAACGAGTTTGAGTGTCCCGGCATCCACGCCTTCAGGCCGCTCTGTAGTATTACGCATGACAAGTACAGGTACACCATAAGACGGGCACTCTTCCTGGATTCCGCCAGAGTCTGTTAAACATAGGAAGGATCGCGCTTCAAAGTTGTGGCAATCGAATACCTCAATAGGTTCGATGATGTGGATTCTGTCACAACCGGCCAGTTCCTGTTCTGCCGCTTCTCGTACTACTGGGTTCATATGGATCGGGTACACTGCTTTGCAATCTGGATGTTCATCAAGAACTCTTCGGATCGCTCGGAATATTTGGTGCATAGGCTCACCTAGGTTCTCACGGCGGTGAGCGGTTATGAATATCAGCTTATCATCACCTACCCAGTCCAGCTCTGGATGGGTGTAGTCAGGTTTGACTGTATGCTGCATTGCGTCAATCACAGTGTTTCCGGTGACATAAATAGTAGAAGCACTTCGGCCCTCTCTGAGTAAGTTGGACTGTGCCAGTGGTGTCGGTGCGAAGTTGTAGGAAGAAATGATGGACACAGCTTCACGATTAAATTCTTCTGGGTAAGGAGAATAGATATTGTAAGTCCTAAGCCCAGCCTCCACATGACCGACAGGAATCTGTAAATAGAAACACGCCAATGCAGTAACAAATGTTGTGCTCGTATCCCCGTGCACCAGAACCACATCAGGCTGTTCAGCTTCTAATACATCTTTAATACCATTAAGAATGTTTGTGGTTATGTCGAACAGCGTCTGACGGTCCTTCATGATATTCAGATCATAGTCCGGAGTGATGCCGAATGTCTTGAGCACCTGATCCAGCATCTGACGGTGCTGGGCTGTTACAGTGACGATGACCTGTAAGGATTCCCTCTTCTTCATCTCATTGACTAATGGACAAATCTTGATAGCCTCCGGCCTGGTTCCGAATACACACATTACTTTTTTTGACATAGGTTTATACTCTCTTTCGCATTATACTTTCGAGTTGGCATGGTTTGGTGCTGTGATGTTGGACTCAATAATCTAGGCTTGCTCTGGGTACCCTTTTGCTTTTATGATGAATATAGGGTGTTGATAAGACTGTCAGTGGTTAAGTTCATAGGTGGTTGGATGGATAAACTGCCATAAGCGCAGTTCCGCAGATAACCACTGGGGCTTTCAATTCTCTCTTCTCATTGGTACCTGAATATTTTTTGATTGCGATGATTGCCATTATCAGTGGATCATGTCGATCCCTTACTTCAGCGAAAACGATAGTATCATAATCAATGAGCAATGGTTTATATTTCTCCCTAACTTTACAACGCTCATTATCTACATCTGTATGCTGTTTTATTTTTTCGGGTAGTTTAAAATTCAACATGTAGAGATTAATGCCAAGTGCAATAGCAGATGTTAGCTCACCTATCCATGCAAGCTGAGCCCAATGGGCACACTCGCATTCTTGGTAATATCTATTCTGAATTCTGCTTCTCTCAGCAACATTGATGAATATCCAGTCTACGGTTAAAGCCAAGTCCTCCTTCTCGACTTATTCTGAGCATTGAGAAATGGGGATGAACAAAAGATTGCTGAATAACTGCCATGCTTGAACAGATGTTGAGATAAGGCTTCCTGAAGTATAGCCTTTATCTAGGTTTTGCGATATGTGTACCAAATTTTCACATACCAACCAGATATTGCCGATTCGTGGTTATGATAATGTTTTCTCCCTCTTGCCATATTTACAATCAAGATGATCCATAAAAGCCTTAAGCCATGGAATATTGAAGATGATCGCAAGTTCCAGGGCTTTGAGATTAAAATATGATGTTTGTGGATATTGCTCTCTTTTGTTCGTCAAATTGAGTTTATAAATCTTTAGTACTGCCAAGAAAACAAACTATTTCAGAGTTCTCAAATATTCTATAAAGTTCTGTTTATTCTCCAATGCTGTGGTCGTCGGACGGCCTAAATTTTCTCTTGCACCAATGGAACATTTGACTTCAATCAAGCTTAATTCATTTCTGCCTTTGGCAATCTCTAACTCAGAATCTAAAGACTCGAAGTTGTCTACTGTTACAGCATTGGGGTACCCGCATGCCTTAGCTATCACTGCCAGATCAATGCTTCTAGCCACAGTAGGCATCCCTCCAACCGTTTCATGAGTACCGTTATTGATGACAATATGGATGAGGTTGGAAGGTTTGATGCTTCCAACCACTGCCATAGATCCCATATGCATGAGTACAGCCCCGTCACCATCTACACACCATATTCTCTGTTCTGTTTTATTGATAGCTACGCCAAGGGCAATTGAAGAACTATGACCCATCGAACCAACCGTCAGAAAATCATATTTGTGGGATTGTCCATTCGATACTCTCGTCTCGAACAGCTCACGACTTGTTTTTCCAGTTGTGGATACTATTGGGTCTTCACCAGATGCAGCTACAATATGCTGGATAATCTCCTCGCGGATCATTGTATTGTTATTCTTGTACTCTACTTTCGGAGAATCAGTTAATGCACCTTTACGTATGACGAAGGCCACATCCTTTCCGGCCTCTAAAATTCCACGGAACTTCTTCATAGCTTGATTCACTTCATCATCAGTGGTATCGTATCCAATGATAAAGCTTTCTATATCCATATCCTCCAACAGCTTTAAGGTTACTTCTCCCTGGTAGATATGTTGAGGCTCATCATGAATACCAGGTTCACCGCGCCAGCCTATGATAAACACAACTGGGATGGCGTATACCTTATCATTTAAGAGACTTGCCACCGGATTGATAATATTGCCCTCTCCTGAATTTTGCATGTAAACCACAGGAACCTTGCCAGTTGCTAAGTAATAGCCAGCCGCGAGAGCAGTACAGTTTCCTTCATTTGCAGCAATGATATGGTGTTTTGGATCGATGCCATATTTGTCCATCAGGAAATTACAGAGAGCCTTTAGTTGACTGTCTGGAACTCCTGTGTAAAAGTCTGATCCTATAATCTCTACAAATTTTTCTACTTTCATTCTTATTCTCCACTAAGATATTTAAATGTTCCCAATGACTCCTAAAACTAAATTTTTTCATATTGACTTAGGTGATATAGCAAACCACCAATTAAGAATAGTATTATCGAAAGTAGGGTTTTATATTGGACTCCTTTTGATAGAACATTTAGATCCGCAACAAGAATATATATTCAAAGCATTCTACACATCCTTCAAAATTACATGGTATAAGTGTTCTATATCTGATCTACTAAGAATAATCGGATGATTCTTAAGTCTAATAAGATTGACGCTAGTTTTCAGTTCTTCGTATTGCTCTCCCGTAACCTCTGGAATTTCAAACTCAAGCTGTTCAAATAACTCCTTCAGCTTTTCTGCACCGGACTTCGCATTCTCACTACCCATGGCTATACCAATCTCATCCAGTGTCTTCTTCAGGTATTCTTCACCTCTCGGATCAATACACTTATCAATATTTTTAATCATCCAAGGGAACAGAACCCTATCACAAAGTATTGCCGCATGACCGTGAGCACATCCAAATAGGCTCGTTACTTTATAACACATTGCGTGGCCTGCTGTGGTCTGCGTAATATTAATAGCCTTTCCAGCCATATAAGCAGCATCCAACATTCCGGCATTTCCTTGTTCTGTATTAGCTAAATAGTCATCCATATTCGCAAGCACTCCCTGTATTGCCTTTCTGCTATATTCTTTGCTCTCCTCTGTGCTGTTCATGGACCAGAAGCTTTCAATAGCATGACAAAGAGCATCACACATTGTAGACTTCTTTTGATAAAGTGGTAGCGTCTTCGGTGCGTTCGGATCCATCAACACCGTTCCTGGGATAAAGCTCTCGCTCGTAACACTCTGCTTTACACCTCCATAATACACAACTGCATATCGTGTGGCTTCCGATCCTGTCCCAGCTGTTGTAGGCATGGCAAGAAACGGGATGCTACTCGGAACAATCTGCTCTTTCAGCCAAGCTCCATCATCACCGGTTCCAGGAAGATTGGAATAAAGTTTAATGCATTTGGCTACATCTATAGCAGAGCCGCCACCAACTGCCATAATACTATCGCACTTTTCTTCTCTAAAGAGTTTTACACCCTCAACTACGGATTCATACAGAGGATTTGGCTGGAAATCAGAAAAGCGTATCATTGGTGTAATTATCGTCTCCAACTTCTCGTTAAAACTATCTAGAAATCTAATGGAACTGTCACAAACGAGCAGAACTTTCTTTTTATCCTCCAGCCACTCATCCAATCCCTTATAGTTATTCTCTGCAGTAATAATCATTTCTTAACCCTCTGCAGGAATCAAACGGATAATATCCTTAAACGGCATTAACATTGCATCGCACTCTTCGGCCCTATGGTTCTCAAGAATCAGTTCAGCTGCTTTCTGCATTGCTGGTACCTCTGCCCTCATAAGTTGGTTCGCATATATAATGATGTTAGCTCCATGTTCTTTCCATTCTTCCTCGGTAACAGAGTTGAAGCTAGTCGGCACAAGGACAATAGGTGTGGTTTCATCTTTTGCTCGGAATAAACTAATGAACTCCTGAATCTCACTCGGATCTTTTTTCCGGCTATGAATCATGATGGCATCAGCACCTGCTTCAACAAAAGCAAATGCACGGGTCAATGCGTCGTCCATACCCTGCTCGAGGATTAAACTTTCGATTCTTGCACAAATCATAAACTCTTTTGTCCGCTGTGCTTTCTTACCAGCTCTAATCTTTGCACAAAAGTTCTCAATGCTATCCTGTGTCTGAACGACTTCCGTTCCGAACAGGCTGTTCTTCTTCAACCCGGTCTTATCCTCAATGACTACCATGCTGACACCGAGTCGCTCAAGAGAACGAACAGTATAGGTGAAATGTTCTGTCTTTCCACCAGTGTCTCCATCGAAGATGATGGGCTTTGTGGTAACCTCAGTGATGTCGTCTATAGTACGGAATCTGCTTGTCATATCTACAAGCTCAATATCCGGCTTGCCTTTTGCTGTGCTATCGCAAAGGCTTGATATCCACATAGCATCGAATTGATATGCGCCGCCATTTTGATGTACAACTGTGTTCTCCACAATCAAGCCTGTCAAACCATCATGGGCTTCCATAGCGGTCACAAGGCCCTTCATCTCTAGGACTCTCTTAAGTCTTCTGCGGCGGATATCCGGCATGGCAAGGTCAGCACGTGTGCGGGCCTGTATATCTTTATATTTATCACCATTACTGTATGGGAACTCTACAAGCTTTCCACCATAAGAAGCAAGAATAGATACGACTTCATCCTTGATGGGTTTCTGGAATCCCTGACACCAATCATCACCATGAACAACAATATCCGGATGCAGCTTTTCCAAATTTTCCTTGTAGCTCAGAGTACTCTGTTCAACAACTTTATATACACCAGCAATATTCTCGAACATCAGCCTGCGTTCTGACTCTGGCACCAATGGAAGTCGTTTGTAGCTTGATACAGCTTCGTCAGAAAGTACACCAATAATAAGCCTTCCGAGTTTCTGTGCTTTTTTTATTATCGCAATGTGACCACCGTGAATTATGTCTGTAGAGAAACTCATATAAACTGTACGGGACTCTATTTCTTTCAGTTTTCCACTCACTACAGCCAGATCTTCCAGATTATCAATTTCGGAGCATAAAAGATTTTTAACATCAAGAGCATGTATATTAGCGATACCATTCAGTTCATTAAGAGCATTCTCAGCGTATACCTTCCGCTTATCTGTTTCACAGAATTCAATGATCTTATTCAACCAGGTTTTCCAATCCGCTTTTTTCAGATGATACAAGGCCTGGGCTTCCATTGCTTCATTGAAGATATCTACCCCTACTCTCATAACCATTCCGTCAACAACTTGCGCCTTGAAATCTTTTTCTGGCAAAGGTAGAGTAGATGAAACGATCATGCAGGAAACCGCAGAAGATACTACTCTATCAAAGACCTCACTCTCGAAAACCAAATCGCCATGCATAAGAATAATGTCGTCATCAAGATAATCCTTGGAACAGTAAATGCTATAGATGTAGTTTGTCTGATCGTATATCGGGTTGTTCACAAAGGTAAAACGAATCGGCAAATCCAAACTCTGGCAATACGACACTAGTACACTATCATAGTATCCCGTAGTCATTACAACTTCTTGGATTCCGGCTTCTGCTATCATATTTAATTGACGTGACAGTATAGTTTCGTGAGAACTAATCTCAGTCATACATTTCGGATGTTCTGACGTAAGCACTCCCATCCGAGATCCAAGACCAGAGTTTAAGATTAAAGCTTTCATCGAATATCTCTCCTTTTAATTGTTAATAAAATCATATATTCTATCATCTTTAACTCTCTTTTTATTGCTTGTAGAGCAGTAATAGACTCCTTTATATTTTATATAAGGATTATTTACATCAACAAACATAAATTGTTCAAGTTTTATTCCCCTTTTATTCTCTGGAGGTAAATCCATATAGTTATCTCCATACCTCGATCTCAACCACTCATCCCAGCCCTTAGGAATTGGGAAAATACCATCCTCAAAAGGATGATCTTCTTTACCTTCAAACCATACATTTTTAAATACTTGCCGCATTATCTCAATATTACCATTAATAACATAAGAATATGGTGTATTATCCACAGCGGCAATTCTATCTATTAGATTATTTTTAATTCTTTTCTTTAATTTTGTCGGAAGCAGGCCAAGAATTATCTTACCTCCGTAATAAAATATTTTTCCATGGTTGACAGGAGGTGTGTCAACCTGCAATAACATATAAGTCATAGTATCTCTATACTGCCTTTTCCTCATTTTTGCACTCTTTGTAAGTTTGAAAATGGGATATATATCAATATCTACTCCATGATTGATATCTAAATCGGCAACATCATCTACAATAAGTGTTGTGTCACTTTTTCGAAGTTTAATATAACATTTTTTATACTCTTTATCTGTTTCAGGTGTTTGTAAGAAAAATGGAGTCTTCCACACGCCATTTGGCAGCATCTTCAACTTACAATATTCCGAATACTTCATAAACACATCTATATCATCATCCCACGGAATGAAACCGTTGTGGCGTATTGCTCCTAGCAAGGTACCATAAGCCAGAAAATATTCAATATCATTTTCCCTACACACTCTATCAAATTCTTTTAGAATTGTTAGTTGAACACTGTGCAAAGCATTTATATCTATGCTTTTTTCTTTCATCAATGTTTCTCCATTCCTATAAAATATTAAGTATAGTTTTTATAAATAAATCTATCTTCTTTTCCGGAGCTCCCTTTCTAAAGTAGTCACTAAATAGTAACACTATTTTATTATTGATACACTTTCGATAATCTGAAACTATTGTTAGCATATGTTCGTTTTCGTAATCCAACACATCGCCATATCCATTAAGTAAACTCAGAGCAGTAAGTTCTATGCTGTGATGCCTTTTATTTTTCCTGAATAGCCTTTTTAATTTTCTGCAAAATAGTATTAATTCAATTTTTTTATTACCTTTTGCATTCCTTATAATCTCAGCATCAGTTTCATTGTTTCCATGTCGTCTAAAACTCATATGACACTCGTAATCATAAATTATTGGATTATAGAGTGATGCAACACAGGCAACCCAAGAATCATGTATGCGATGATCAAAAAAGCTAATATCTGGTCTTCTCTTCTTGTCACATATTTTGTCTTTTAATTGACGATTGAATACCATTGTGCATCCAGCATACAAATTAACAAACAAACTATTATGTAATCTCTGAACAGGAAAATCCGAAGCAAAGCGGTTTCCTATATATCTTCCACTTCCATCAATACATCGCTGATTACATACATATAGCCATGCTCCATCCCCAGACTCTTCTATAGCTTTAATAGCACAAAATAATTTATTGTCATCCCAAATATCATCCTGATCAGAGAAAGCATAATAATCTGAATCTGATTCATCATCAAACAGAAGGTTCATAAAACTTCTTCCTACGCCTGATTGCAGTCCATAAGAGATTTTTATGTTTTCATTTTTTTCATACTCTTGAAGAATATTTAGCGTGCCATCTTTGGATCCATCATCTCTTATGGACAAAAACGTATTAACGTATTTCTGCGCTAATATCGAGTCAATCTGCTCTCGAAGAAACTTTTCCCCATTATATGTACTCATCAATACCGTAATTTTCATCATGCATCCCGCCCAACCTAATCCATTCGCTTTATATACTTTGTAAGAAAATTTTATGCCAGTTTGAAATGTGAAAATTCCTCTAAACCGGCCCCTTTCAGGTTTCCTCGAGGCCGCCGTCCATCTCAAATAGATGCTCAATATCTACAGAGATCAATTTGTGAAAATGTAGACGGAATTCTAATGGAAAAAGAGGCAGAATTATGTATAACACAAATAATTCGGGAGCAACAGGATATGTTAAGAATCTACAAGAATTCCTTGCCTCTTAATGCTGTAAACTTATTTATTGCTCTCCAGTTATCTAAATATTTAAAAATGATAATCTTAATTTTGATGAGATGAGTTAGGTTTAGGTTTCATAAATAAATCGTATCATCATCCAGTATTTCGATTTCTAATCTCTCTACTTTTTAATTTTCTAATATTCCACACAAGCAATACCGATAGAATTATCTCGGACAGCACTGGTGCAACGGCAGCTCCCGTTCCTTTAAAAAAATAAACAAGGACATAATTTAGCAATATCGTTATCACAACCCCAAATTGAAAACACTTTCCATATATGCTGTCGTTTCCACTACCAAGTAATATTTGAATCCCCCAAAAATTATTGCTGATTGCAACTATTACCCATATCAGCAATGGAATAAGCCAATATGAATACTGTGCATAGCCTTCTCCAAAAGAAATGGTCACAATTTGTTTTGAGAAAATCGCAAACAGAACACTAATAGCAGCAAATAAAGGCAGTACAATTTTTCTAATTTTATTTACAAATTGACATCCGTCAGTAAAAGATATCTGCATATATTTACTTGTAATTGGATACATTACCTGAGATATTGGCATCCAACACAATATCATAACATTAGTGATTTTTTGTATTGCCGAATAAATACCAACTATATATTGAGAAGCATATATTCCAAGAAAAGTAATTCCAACAATCCCAAAGACCTTAGAGCTTAATTGTGTAGTAAAGACATAAAAACCATCTTTTAGCTCTTTCCACACATCTAAAATTGATACTATTTGATAATGAATCTCAAATCTTTTTTTTGAGATTATAAATCCCATTATTCCGCTCAAAAAAGGAGATATCGCATATAATATACAATACTTATAAATATCAGATAAATTTCTTACAAATGCAAAAATAAGAATAACTGATATTAAACGAGCAACAATGTTAACAACTGAAATATATTGCATCTCCTGCATACCTTGAAAAAGCCAATTCATCTGAAAGCAATATCCAAATAAACAAATAAATAAGCACCATAGTGAATAACATAGATCTGTATTGTCTCTGTTTAGGAAACAATAAATAAATGCAAACAAAGTGCAAAAAACTAATAGTATGAAACGAGATACAATCACTGCCGAAAAAGTCTTACTTAGCCCTTCTCTGCCATGTAATGCTACTTTTCTTGTTGCCGACATTCCAAACCCGTACTCAACAATAACCTGTAAATAAGTAATAACATTTAGAGCTATTGAAAAGACACCGTACTTTTCCGCTCCTAGAATTCTTGTAATATATGGTATTGTTAATAGTGGGACTACCATATTAAAGAATTGCAATAGGTACATCCATATTCCATTTTTGACAGATTTCTTTTTTATTGCTATCGGTAACATGGTCTTTATTCTATTAAACATAGCAAGACACCCTTCACCCTTTTAAAGTGCTCATACGTTGTATAAATTTAGGTGTTTTTTTGATGTTTTCGCTTTCTGTATCCCACATCTCTTTGTTCATTAACATAGCAATAATCATACTTGTAAAAATAATATATGAATTTGACTGTAGTACCACTTCGGAATATCCAATTATTAACGAGCAGAAAAAAGCAACGAGTAGTTTTGCACCAGATGAGTTTATAGTATTAACTTCCATTTTATCTATCCATAGATTTATAATAAGTAATAAGATTATAAACGTAATTATTCCAAAGAAAAATATCACTTGTAAATAGCTATTATGCATAATTCCCCCTCTGCCAAGTACTGTACTGATTTGATCAGATTGATTCCCTCCAAGTCCAAATATCCATTTAATTATATCATGTCCTAATAAGCCAAAAAAGCGATTCCATATATACGCTCTACCACCTAAAGAAAATATGGAATTATTACTCTTTGAAATCGCATATGGAAATACTATTCCTACAATTAACAAGGAATTTGCTATTACCTTAGTTCTAGTTTTATTCTGCCAAAATTTAGTCGGAATAATCACTATACCTAAGCACCATATTATAAAGCAGAAAAGCATTGTCTTGTTATCCATCCTTAAGCTTAATACTACACCAATTGCTGTACATACAGTTGTCCAAAACTTTGTTTTAATTCCTGTCATGTCTAAAGTCGTTATTAAGAAGACAAAGAACATGAAAGCAAAAATGCAGATTGTATTTGGATTAAAATCATTAATCTCTCCCAGTGTCATTCTTATTCGTTGTGCCTCATATTTAGCAAGATAATCTTTAGCATTATGTAAATATGAAAAAACAAAAATACTGCCAACTGCAGATATTGTCCCAAGTAAAACTCTCGAGAAATTAATTTTGCAAAATAATATAGGCAATAATATCATCAAAGTGAAATAAAGGACAAAAGTAATAGATGTCTTAGAAACAAATGAAGATATAGTAGCCATAGCAACTGCAATTATGCTGTATCTGACTATCTTTGTATCGAAAGATATAGGTCCAATGCAAAAAAAAGTGCCTATCACCATTCCTACTAATAAAAAAGGCATATATTCTGCAAATTTTGAATACAGTTCAAAATTCATCATGCACAGCAACTGCACAAGGATAAATACAGAAACAAATATGCTTTTCTTATTCATTTTTGCGTTGAATTTCATATCTATATTTCTCCAAAACACTATTATTTTCAGCACACCCTGATATTGTACTCAATAATATAACAATAGGCATTTATACAAATACAATGTGTTGAATTTATTCAATGTATTATTCCATTCACAATACTATCAAGATTTATACTATCAAAGTATTCTTTGCAATTGTTTGACATAATTTCATGCCGTTGCTTTATCTTTCTCAGAAGGTCTATTATTACCTCTGATGAATCGTTCTCATCATAATTATATCCGATATCATATTTTTGAAAAACGTCAACAAGCCCAGGAACATTCGTGCCAAGCATTGGAAGGCCAAATGCAGCATACTCAAATGTTTTATTAGGGGCACAAAAGACCGCATTCAGGACAGATAAATGTGCTGTCCTATTTGGGAAATACGGTAATACTCCAATGTCCGCTTTACTTGTAATAGCCAAATGATATGGAGGATTTACAAAAGGTATATACTTTATGTATGGGAATCTTTTTGACAATTCTTTTCTATCATCGTTATCTTTTCCCATAATATAAAAATCAAACTCTTCACTAGCTGTTCCTATTGCAGCAGCTATAATATCAAGATTTCTATCTTTTTCAAATCCTCCTTGGTATAAGACGATATTTTTTTTATTCTCTTCCATCTCTTCAATTGTTCGCCGAATATCGTCGGTCACATTGTCAATAATTGGCATATCATAAGGCTTATTAGGTAATACAATTGGAAGATTTTTCAGTTTCCACCAGACTTTTTGAATATATGCCCGATTGAATTCCGGAACAACCACTTTATCCGCTTTTGCTGCGTATCTTTTAATATTATATTTCAAAAGTGTTTGTCTTGGTATTGCAGGAATATCTTCTATGAGTTCCATTAATTGCATGATATGTCTATATTGAAAAAGTAATGGCCCGATATCTCTAACGGTTGTATCTGTTGTTGTCCATATTAAATCACAATGCTCCATCTCCTTCTGAATAATTTCTCGCATCTTTTTTTTCTTTGATATATATTGAAATGGATATGCAATTTTACTGGACTTATATTCGGAATTAGGGATTTCTATACATCTTAGATTAGGGTTGTCTGAAAGGTCTGTTTTATCCAATCCACGAGTTAGAAGAACAACCTTATTCCCATTATTTAACA
>CATLBO010000039.1 GCA_949879025.1 uncultured Hungatella sp.
ATATTCCTGGTTAACATCTTCAGACCGCCTTTAGCGGCAGCATAGGCAGATACCGTCTCACGGCCAAACTCTGACATCATGGAGCAAATGTTGATGATTTTTCCATGGCCTTTTTTGATCATGCTGGGGATAACAGCTTTAGATACAATAAAAGGAGCATTCAAATCTACATCAATTACCTGTCTGAAATCTTTGGCAGACATTTCGATCATAGGGATACGCTTAATAATGCCTGCATTGTTAACAAGAACGTCTACTACGCCTACTTCCTCTTCAATCTTTGCGATCATGCCGTTTACCCCATCTTCGTCAGTAACATCGCAAACATATCCATGGGCAGTAATACCTTCCTCTTTGTAAGCAGCGATTCCCTTGTCCACCAGCTCCTGCTTAATATCGTTGAATACAATCGTTGCGCCTGCGCCTGCCATGGCCTTTGCAATAGCAAAGCCGATTCCGTAAGAAGCGCCGGTAATCAGAGCAACTTTACCTTCCAGGGAAAAATTTGTTTTGCTGTCCATAACTACATTCTCCTTTTCTCATTGTTTTTTATTTGTATACAATCTATAGATTTGTATACAAATTCACTGTATCTATACAATAACACGTTCTTGCTCCATTTGCAATAGGAATTCTAAATAAAAATAAAAAATTTTACGCACTGCATAAAGGCACAGGATGCCTTGCCTGCATCCTATGCCTTTCTTTTTAATGCCTGATGTGCTGCCTTGCGGAAATTTCTGTAAATTCAGCATTGCTTCCTATACCATTAAAGGTATCAGCAAAGGCAGGCACGGGCACTGCTGCGTTGCTGCTTTCCAGACAAATGGTACGCAGACATCAGGCATCAGATTCACTGTAACTAGAGCAAAACAGCACTTTACAGCACTTCGGACATGCTGTCCAGTTCTTCTTCTCCCTCTGGAAGCAGTTCATCCCTAAGTTCGGTGCCTGCTACATATTCATCGCTGCCTGGAAAATCCTTGCGTCCGCAGCCGCAGCTGCCTCCCTCTGTCCCGCTGCGCATGGACATATTCCAGCCATCAGAGAATCCTGCATTATACCCTCTTCTGTACCCTGCCCTAAAATCTCTTCTCCGCATCTCCGCCTGGCCGATGCTGCTGCCGCAGTTGCACACGCAGATACAGCCGCTGCCGTTATTTCCCGAATTGTTTCCGCAATTACAGTTATTATCGCAGTTGCATCCGTCTGTATTCCCGCCGCAGGTTCCATTGCTGTTTCCGCAGTCGCAGCAGCAGGGACGGCACGGATTTTTGCAGTTATCCTCGCAGCAGCCTGTATTTCCCCCGCCTACTCCGCTGTTATTTCCGCAGCAGCAACAGCAGCAGGAATGGCATGGGTTTTTGCAGTTATCCTCGCAGCAGCCTGTGTTTCCGCCGCTCACTCCGCTGTTATTTCCACAGCAGCAACAGCAGCAGGGACGAGGGCGACAGGTTCCGCAGCAGCCCGTGTTTCCGCCGCCTACTCCGTTGTTGTCTTTACAACAGCAGCAGCAACAGTGACGGCAGTTTCCGCAGCAGCCTGTATTCCCTCCGCCTACTCCGCTGTTATTTCCGCAGCAGCAGCAACAGTGACGGCAGTTTCCACAGCAACCTGTATTCCCTCCGCCTACTCCGTTGTTATTTCCGCAGCAGCAGTGATGGGGACGGCATGGATTTGTGCAGCAGCAACAAAAGCGGGGACGGCACACATTGGTGCAGCAGCCCGTATTTCCCCCGCCTACTCCACTGTTATTCCCACAGCAGCAATTATGGTTACAGCAGCAGTTTTTTTTGCATCCGCATAAATTACATCCACATATATTACACAACATTTTCAGTTCTCCTTGATTTTTCATGTTTGTACTATATCCTATGAGACAGTTGGACATTGTGTGCAGGCATGGTTACTTTTTAAAAATCTGCACATTCTAATCATGAGGTGAATATTATGGAATCTATTTGGAATAAACAAACCAGGATTCCCGGAAGAAATCCTCTTCCCGGAAACCTGGATACGGAAGTCGCTGTCATCGGCGCCGGGCTGGCCGGAATTTTGACAGCCTTTTATCTGGCCAGAGAAGGAAAAGAAGTGCTGGTGCTGGAAGCCGCTGCCACCGGAATGGGGCAAACATCCGGCACTACTGCCAAAATTACGTCTCAGCACAATCTGATCTATCACAGCCTTCTGGCTAATCGGGGCATGGATATGATGAAACTTTATGCAGAGTCCAATCAGGCTGCTATCAAGGAATACAAACGGCTTATAAAGGATCGATGCATTCAATGCCATTTTGAAAAGAAGCCAGCTTTCCTCTATACTATGGAACAGCCAAATGCCATTCATATGGAAGCCATTGCAGCCCGTCAGGCAGGCATCCCTGCTTCTGAGGTTATTGACACCCAGCTTCCATTTACTGTAAAGCGGGCCCTGCGTTTTGACAGTCAGGCCAGTTTCCATCCGCTGGAATTTCTGGAGGCCATTTCCTCCTCCCTTACAGTTTTCGAACACACGCCTGTGCTGTCAGTAAAAGGCCATGCAGTCATTACACCTTATGGAAATGTTACGGCAGAAAAAATAGTTTTTGCCTGCCATTATCCGTTTCCTCTGATACCTGGATACTATTTTTCCAGAATGTACCAGGAGCGAAGCTATGTGCTGGCTCTGTCAGGGGCTCCTGACCTGGATGGCATGTACCTTGGAATTGATCCTGACGGGTTGTCCCTGCGGCCTGCAGGCAGTATGCTTCTTCTGGGAGGGCAGAGCCACCGCACCGGCGTCCCAAAGCCACATGCATATGAAAGTTTGGCATCCTCTGCCTGCCATCTGTTTCCTCAGGCTGCTATTGCCTGTAAATGGTCCGCCCAGGACTGCATAACCCTGGATTCTCTGCCCTATATCGGCCGTTTTTCCAGGAAGAATCCTCATTGGTTTGTAGCCACCGGTTTCGGAAAATGGGGGATGACCCTGTCCATGGTATCAGCGCTCCTGCTTACCGATCTAATCTGCTGCGGAAATTCCCCCTGGGAGCATTTATACTCGCCTCTGCGTTTTCCGAGAATTTCCGCTCTTCCCAGACTGGCTGGCCATGTGGCCGAGTCTGCCAGAGGGCTTGTAAAAGGATTGTTTCCCGGAGTCATGCGCTGCCCTCATATGGGCTGCAAATTGTCCTGGAATGAAGCAGAGTCTACCTGGGATTGTCCTTGTCACGGTTCCCGCTTTGACAGCTCAGGAAAGCTTATATCCGGACCGTCACAGACTTCCTGCCGCTGTCATAAACTGATACCATAATCAAAGATATCAGAAAGGAGTCGTTATGGCTTGTTCCTATCATAACCAGACGGCCAATACGCAGAACCTGCAGTCCGGCTCCTATGCCTTCCCATGCACCAACACCGGTGCGGGAGGCATGGAGCAGTATCCCGTAGGCATGGGCTATGTGCCCTGGCAGCAGTGGCAGCAGACGTATTCCCTGGAGCAGGGATTTAAACGGGGAACCATTTTCCCTGATCTGGATCTGACTTTTAATATGGGGAGGTGCCGCTGATGCCTGTATACGATCAAAACCAGCTTTTATCCATTATTGATCAGGCCAGCTTTGCCATGGATGATGTCCTCCTCTATTTGGATACCCATCCCTGTGACAAAGCGGCGCTGAACTATTATCATTATGCAGCCAGTCTGCGTCAAAATGCCAAAGAAAATTATGAGGCGAATTTTGGTCCGCTGACAGTAGATCAGGTCCGTTCCGACCAGTACTGGACTTGGGTTCAGGGCAAATGGCCCTGGGAAGGGAAAGGAGGCAACAGCGTATGTGGAACTATGAAAAACGGCTGCAGTATCCGGTAAATATCAGCCAGCCTAATCCCAAAATGGCACAGTTTATTATGAGCCAGTACGGCGGTCCTGACGGAGAGATGGGGGCATCCATGCGGTACCTTTCCCAGCGCTATTCCATGCCTTATGATGTGGGGAAAGCAGTGCTGACGGATATAGGGACAGAAGAACTTGCCCATCTTGAGATCGTGGCTGCCATTGTCCACCAGCTGACCAGAAATCTTACCCCAGAGCAGATCGAAGCATCAGGCTTTGGCCCTTATTATATTGATCATACTACCGGAATCTGGCCCCAGGCAGCAGGAGGCGTTCCTTTTAATGCCTGTGAATTCCAGTCAAAAGGCGATCCCATTACAGACCTTTTTGAGGATCTTGCTGCAGAACAGAAAGCGCGCTCCACTTACGACAATATTCTCCGTATGGTAAAAGATCCGGAAGTCTGCGATCCCATCCGTTTCCTCCGTGAGAGGGAGATCGTTCATTTCCAGAGATTCGGCGAAGCGCTCCGGGATGTTCAGGATCACTTGGACAGCCGCAATTTCTACGCATTCAACCCAGCTTTCGACAAACCGCAGAACAGCAGCTGCTCCTAAACGTAAGCCAACAGACAGGGCAAACCCGGCTGAAAACTATAATAAATAGTTTCTGCCTTTAAAACAGACGGGGGCTTTTACCCCCGCCTCTGCCTGGCTGCGGCTGAAAGCACTGGGTATCACTATTTACGACTGTCTCCACAGATGTTTTGGGTATTTTATCCAAAAATTTTCTCTTAATACCACAAGATAGTTGACATTTTCTAACTATTTTGTTACGATATCCTTAACATTTAATAAATACAAGGGGGATAAAATTATGAAATTACGTAACATGAAATTTCTGATGCTGCCTGTTGCCATGACTTTAAATCTGGCCCTTTGCGGTACTGCTGCTTTAGGCGCTGTCAGCACACCGCCGGAAGGGCCAGGAGCGCCGGAGCACATTGCTTCCGGAAGTCAGATTGCACAGGTTGAAGGATTTGACTGGGGTCCTGGTGTTACCAAGACCATCATTTCCCTGGATCAGACCGTGACAGCAGACTCTGTTGCCGCCGCTAAGTTCTGCGCAATTGAGAATAAGCAGACTTACGATTATGAGGCATACGGAAAAGTGGCCAAGGAAGCTCCTTACACAAGGACAGAGGATCAGACTCACCGCATTATTACTGCTGCCTACACCTGTGATGAGAATGGCAACCGTACAGCCGGCAATTCTTCTCACATTGCTCTTGAACTGAGATGCACCCCCAGCGAGGGTTCTTCTTTCTATTTCAGTTCCGGAACATTCCAGAACTCCTGGTGCGGTTTTTACAATCTGCAGGTTGATTTAATCGACGGTACAACTCTTACAACAGATAAAGGTACTCAGATAACCCTTCTGGCAGTGGATCAGTCCATTGACTGGGCTGAAGCCATTATGCCTGATCTGGCGGGTATCGACCTTTCCGGTACCTTTACCAGCTCCCAAGGAGACAAGATGACCTATGCCTCCTTTGTTCCGGCTAATGCCAGTGAAACCCACAAAAGGCCTCTTGTTATCTGGCTTCACGGAGCCGGTGAAGGCGGCTCTGACCCAAGGCTTGTTCTGTTGGGCAACAAAGTCACTGCTCTTACAAAAGCCGAATTCCAGAACAGAATGGGTGGTGCTTATGTACTTACGCCCCAGGTTCCTGATTTCTGGATGACTTATGATAAAAACGGCTCTTGGCAGGACAACCCAGGTGTTGACTCCATCCATCTTCAGGGCTTAAAAGAGCTGATCGATTCCTATGTGGCTGCCAATCCAGGCATTGACACCAACCGGATTTTAATTGGCGGATGCTCCAACGGCGGATACATGACCATGGATATGGTGCTTAATTATCCTGATTATTTTGCTGCGGCTTTCCCGATCTGCGAGGCCTACAGAGATTCCTCTATTACGGATGAGCAGCTTCAGGCTATTAAGAATGTTCCTATTTGGTTTGTATATGCCAAAAACGACGACACGGTTGATCCGTCTGCCCATGCAGTTCCCACTGTCAGCCGCTTAAACGCTATGGGCGCTAATGTGCATGCAAGCGTATATGATGACGTTCACGATATGACTGGCCTTTACAAAGCAGAGGACGGTTCTGCCCATCAGTATTCCGGTCACTGGTCCTGGCTGTACTTCTTCAATGATCAGTGCAGCAGCAACCGTCTGAGAATGTGGACCTGGATGTCCAGACAGAGCAAGTAAGTATCTTTCACTACATAAATTATAATAAAGCCAGGGTACAGATAATAAAGTTTATCTGTGTCCTGGCTTTTAGCATAGCTCCTTTACAGCAATTCTTTGCTCATATGTCCATAGCAATAACGTATAATGTCTTTCCTGGTAATAATCCCAATAAAATTTTCCTGATCATCTACTACCGGAACAAAATTCTGGTTCAAAGCTTTGCCGATCATATCTTCCATCGTGGCGTCTATGGACACCGGATAGTTGTCGGCTCTCCTGGGAATCGTGGTAACTGGCATATGTTCTGCTTCTTTCAGGCTTAAATTGTATTCGTTCTTTATGCCCCAAAGCATATCTCCTTCAGTAATTGTTCCAATGTATTTTCCCTGTTTATTAATCATGGGGACTGCTGTATATCGGTGATGTTCCATGATTTCCAGCGCCTGCCTCAGTGTCTGGTCATCATAGATATATGCCACTTCGCTTTTAGGTGTCAGAAAAAACAGTATATTCATAGAATGTCTCCTTGTATGTATATTTTTTGAAAATACCATCTGCCTGGCTTTTTAATGGCAGCTGAAACCGCTTCTCTTTTGGCAGTATACTCCGCTGCAATAATATATGATTATGTAGTATACACTACAGCTCTGAAAAACCTGTGAACAAATTATTAGTTTTTTTTAAATATCATTAAACCATTGGCACTGCAGCTAAAAAAGCACTGCAGAAGCAAGCAGCCTGCCAATGAGATTACATCCCATTGACAGGCTGTTTCTTCAGCTGTCTTTAATTACCAATTACTGAATCTTCACCCCGTTTTCATCGATGCGATGTCTGGCCTTATCCGCTGTCTTTAAGTTTTTTCTGCTGAATCCGCAGCCTGGCATGTTTAATCCGTCATATGGAATCTGCCCTACTCAAAATAATCCAGCGGGTCAACCTTATTTCCCTCGTGTTCCAGCTGGAAGTATATGTTGCTGCCTTCCACCGAATAATACTTGGTAGGTTCCGCCACATACCCCATAACCTGTCCTGCTTCCAGATACTCATTTTCCACCACCTGAATTTCCTTAAGCTGGCCGCAGGTAGCCAGATAATCATTGCCCAGATCCAGAACCAAAAAATTGCCCAGTTCCTCATTGGCGCTGACTGCCACAACTTTTGCATTAGCTGGAGCCACTACTGGCTGGCTTACCTCTGCCTGAATAACTACTCCTGGATTCACCTGATACTGCTCCAAAGTAGGAAAGTAAATAGTAGTATCCATGCTGTAGTCCAGAAGCACATTACCCATTATCGGCCAGGCCATGGGGCTTGTCTCGGAAAAATTCAGAACCAAAGGAACTGCGTGTTCCATTCCTGAATCAACCTGAGCTGCCTGGGGCTCCTCTTTTTGGGATGTATCGCTCTTTTGTGTACTTTCAGGAACCTTTGCAACCTTAGTCGGCTCTTGGGCCTTATTATTAATATGGCTTTCCATCTGCTCTCTCTGAGCATCTGCCGATCCGGCAATTTGATCAGGCTCCGGTGCCTGGCTCTCCTGTGCAATCATTGCCCCCTGATTCTGTTCCATGTAGGGATTCTCTTCCCCGGGGGTATTTCCTCTTTGAATGGTAACCACGCCTGCTGCGGCAACAATAGTCAGCAGGCCCAACACCAGCATGACAAGGAATAGTTTGTCCTTGAACATTTGATTGAATTTCTCTTTCACCGTTTATCACCTCGGTACTATTCTTACCAAAGACGGTGAAGTTATTCATTCTTCTCCGGAAATAATTTCGATATTTTTATAATAATGTGCCAGTATTTCTTCCGCCTTCATTCCCCCTGCCGCTTTCACATGGGCGCCGAACTGGCTGAGCCCGTATCCATGGCCCTGGCCCCGGCATACCGCCCTCACTCCTTCCTCGTACCCTTCCAAAGTGTAAGCTGATGAAGGCAGTCCCAAAGCCTCCTTTATTGCCTCCCCGTCAAAGCTGTGGCTTCCAATTTGGATCTGTGTCACATATCCCGCGCTGTCTCTCCCTATTACCTGAATCGTATCCGGAATCTGCTCTTCTCTGACGCTTTCCCCCTCAGGTATCTGCCTTATCAGCTGAGCAAATTCCTTTGACGTCCACATCATTATTGTCAGGTATCCGTCCATTTCCACATCTTCCCCTGACTCTGCCGACACAAGATAATGATGCCCCTCATCCCCGTCTCTGGTCTTTCCTGCACTTGCCCTGTGGAACATAGGTTCTACCCATTCACCCTCAAATACCATAGTTTGTCCCTTTGTCTGTTCCACTGCGCCTTTCACTTTCTCATAGTACTCCAGAAACCTGGGGCTCCCCCACATTTTCTCCATCTGTTCCTCTCCCATGCCTTCCAGATTCAGCTCACTTTCCTGAATCTCATCTCTGTCACCCATCTGCCTGTACAGAAAAGTCCTTGCCACAATGGCCTGGGCTTTTAGCGCTTCCATCTCATAATCTGCCGGCATCTGTCTGGCCAGCACCCCTACCAGGTATTCCTCCCCATCCACGCTTCCCCGGCCCTCCAAATACACTGTTTTCCCACTTCCTGTCTCAGTGTTCCCCAAAATACCGTTTTGGCCTGCTCCCTGCCTGATTCCGTTTATTCCGCCGCTTACTGCAAGTGTAACAATGTAGGGAAACAATACTGCAATAATACAGGAAATCCAAAATTTACGCATAAAAAAATCCCCCTCTCAGCTATTGTATGAAAAGGGAAATCTCAATATTACCATGAAAGCCCCGCCACCCAGTAGGCGGCATGAATTAAGCCATGCCAAATGCACCCGCCAGGCTTCATGTGCAGTGTAGCGCCGCATCGGCATCCGGACGCATGAAGGTTTACTGCAAACAGGCCTGCTGCCATTCTGGCAACAGGCCTGCGTATTCATGCACTTTCTTACTGTTTCTCTTCTTTCTTTACACTTCCACCGTAATCTTATCCAGATGCCACAGCTCATCCACATACTCCTGAATGGTTCTGTCAGAGCTGAACTTCCCTGCACTGGCTACATTAAGCATAGCTGCTTTTGCCCACCATTCCTTGTCACGGTAAGCCTTATCCACTCGCCTTTGAGCCTCTGCATAGGATACGCAGTCTTTCAGAATAAAATACATATCTGCACGGTCATGGGCATTGCCGCTTAAAAGCGAATCATAAATATCCCGGAAACGGTTAGGGTCTTCCGGCGCATAGAACCCGTTGATCAGCTGCGTCATTACCCGGCGGATATTTTCATTGCCGTTAAAAATATCCAGAGGGTAGTAGCCGCCGTTTTTCTCGTAATTAATAACCTCGTCCGCAGACAGTCCAAAGATAAAGGCGTTTTCCTCCCCTACCTCTTCCACGATCTCCACATTGGCGCCGTCCATGGTTCCGATAGTCAGTGCGCCATTAAGCATAAACTTCATATTTCCTGTGCCGGAAGCTTCCTTGCTGGCTGTAGAAATCTGCTCACTGACATCAGCTGCAGCAAAAATAATCTCTGCATTGCTTACCCGGTAATCTTCAATAAAAACAATCTTTATCTTTCCCTGGATTTCCGCATCATTGTTCACCACGTCTGCAACTGCATTGATCAGTTTAATGGTCAGCTTCGCCCTCTTATATCCGGCTGCCGCCTTAGCTCCGAATATGAAAGTCCTGGGAACCATATCAAGATTCGGATTGTCCTTCAGCTGATTATACAGGTACATGACATGAAGGATGTTCAGCAGCTGTCTCTTATACTCATGAAGCCTCTTTACCTGCACGTCAAACATGGAATCAGGATTAATCTCAACCCCATTATGCTCTTTAATATATTTAGCCAGACGCAGCTTGTTCTGGTATTTAATCTCCATAAACTCTTTCTGCGCCTGTTCGTCATCCATAAACTTCTTAAGACCTGATATCTGGGAAAGATCCGTTATCCATGCATCACTGCCCAGCTTTTTCGTCACCCAGTCAGCCAGCAGCGGATTGCCGTGACGCAGGAAACGTCTCTGGGTAATGCCATTAGTCTTATTGTTAAACTTATTGGGCATCATCTGATAAAATGCGTTTAATTCCTGGTTCTTTAAGATCTCTGTATGAAGCCTTGCCACGCCGTTGACTGAAAAGCTGCCGGCAATGGCCAGATAAGCCATACGCACTTTTCCGTCATACAAAATAGCCATTTTCTCCACCATCTTTTCATTTCCCGGATAAAGGCGGCGTATCTCTATCTCAAAGCGGCGGTTAATCTCCTCCACAATCTGGTACACTCTCGGAAGCAGTTTGGAGAACAAGTCGATAGGCCATTTTTCCAAAGCCTCTGCCATAATGGTGTGGTTCGTATAGGCGCAGGTCTTGGTGGTTACTTCCCATGCCTCCTCCCAGGTCAGCCCTTCCTCATCCAGAAGGATTCTCATCAGCTCCGGAACCGCAACTGTTGGGTGAGTGTCATTTAACTGGAATACGTTCTTTTCATAAAATTTGCGGATATCGTCATGGTTTCTCTTATACTTCTTGATAGCTCTCTGCACGCTGGCGGAGATGAAGAAGTACTGCTGCTTCAGCCTCAGCTCCTTGCCTGCATAGTGGTTGTCATTGGGATACAGCACCTCGCAGATATTCTTAGCCAGGTTTTCCTGCTCCACTGCCTTTTGGTACTCTCCCTTGTCAAAGCTGTCCAGGCTGAAGGTATTAATAGGCCTTGCATCCCAGATTCTCAAAGTATTCACCACATTATTCCCGTATCCTACAATGGGCATATCATAAGGAATAGCCATAACGGACTGATAGTCTTCCTGGACATATTCCTGTTTTCCGTCCTCCCAGCTTACACGAACCCGGCCACCGAATTTTACCTCAGTAGCATACTCAGACCTGCGTATCTCAAAGGGGTTGCCGTCCTTTAACCACTCATCGGGAACCTCAATCTGATACCCGTCCTTAATTTTCTGCTTAAACATGCCGTAATGATAGCGGATTCCGCAGCCGTAAGCCGGATAGCCTAATGTGGCAAGAGAATCCAAAAAGCAGGCTGCCAGACGGCCAAGGCCGCCGTTTCCCAAAGCCGGGTCCGGCTCCTGATCCTCTAAAAGGTTCAGATCCAGGCCCATCTCTTCCAAAACTTCCCTTACCTCTTTGTCAGCGCAGAGATTAATAATATTGTTGCCCAGGGCCCTTCCCATCAGAAATTCCATGGACAGATAGTAGACTGTCTTTGCATCCTGTTTGTCCATCTGTTTCTGTGTGGCAATCCAGCGATCCATAATAAAATCCTTCACTGCATAGGACACTGCCTGGAACAGTTCCTGGGAACTGGCATCCTCCAGATTTTTACGATACATATTTTTAATGTTGTAAATAATGGTATCCTTAAATTCGTCTTTATTAAATTTTCCCTTTTCTGCAGCTGCCTTGGTATCTGCCGCCTGCGCCTTTACTAGTACTGCCTTGTCTGTCTTCATGACCGGCATCCCCTCCTTTGTGCCATTATTGTTTTTTTTTACTCCCAGCGTTACATGTTCTCCATTGATATTCCAGTCTTTCGTATATCCGTCTATCTGGCCCACGCAGATCTCATCTGCCATTACATCCGCCCTAATCTCTGCGTCATAGGCTTTCATAAGCCCTGCCAGCTTTTCATTGCCTTCCTCGTAAACCGTAATGTGGTCAGTAACCTCAAATCCGGCTTCCTTTCTCATGGTCTGAATCTTGCTTACCAGCTCCCTTACAAATCCCTCTTCCACAAGTTCAGGCGTCAGGTTGGTATCCAGCACCACAGTCACCGTGTTGTCCGCTTCTGTCACATACCCTTCTTTCTGAGTCATATCGATCAGCAGATCTTCCTCTGTAAGAACCACCTGCGTTCCGTCAAAGTCAAAGGTCAGGCAGCCTGCAGACTTCAGGGTATCCATGGCTTCGTTGCCGTCCGCCTGGGAAAGAGCCGTACGGATATTGTTCAGCTGCCTGCCGTATTTCGGCCCTACAGTCTTAAGCTGAGGCTTAAACGTATAAGAAGTGAATCTGCGGACATCCTCTGTAAATGTTACCTTCTTCACATTCAGCTCATCTTCAATGATCTCTGCATAGAACTGGGACAGCTGCTCAGGAGCCTTAACAAACATCTGGCTTATGGGCTGCCGGTTCTTGATGTTGGCGCTGTTTCTGGCTGCCCGGCCCATAACCACGATTTTCAGAACTTCATCCATATCCCGCTCCAGGTCTTTGTCAATCATGGCAGCATCCGCCTCCGGAAAATCACACAGGTGAATGCTCTCCGGCGCTTCCTGATTAACGCTGCACACCAGATTCCGGTAAATGGACTCCGTCATAAACGGAACCATGGGAGCTGCCGCCTTGCACACGGTTACCAAAGCCGTATACAGGGTCATATATGCATTGATCTTATCCTGCTCCATGCCCCCTGCCCAAAACCTTTCACGGCTTCTGCGCACATACCAGTTACTCATGTCATCTACAAAACTCTGCAGCGCTCTGGCAGCTTCAGGAATCTGATAGTCTGCCAGATCCTGATCCACGTCTTTTACAAGGCTGTTCAATTTGGATAAAAGCCATTTGTCCATTACAGGAAGCTTCCCATAATCTAAAGTATACTGCGTAGGGTCGAAATCGTCAATATTGGCATACAGCACAAAAAATGCATAGGTATTCCACAAGGTTCCCATGAATTTTCTCTGTCCCTCGGTTACTGCCTTGCCATGGAACCGGTTTGGCAGCCAGGGTGCGCTGTTAATATAAAAATACCACCGGATGGCATCTGCGCCGTAAGTAGCCAAAGCGTCAAAGGGATCTACTGCATTGCCTTTGGACTTGCTCATCTTCTGGCCGTTCTCATCCTGGACATGGCCCATAACAATCACGTTTTTGTAAGGCGCCTTGTTAAACAGCAGGGTGGAAATGGCTAACAGAGAGTAAAACCACCCTCTGGTCTGATCCACAGCCTCGGAAATAAAGTCTGCAGGAAACTGTTTCTCAAACAACTCCTGGTTTTCAAAGGGATAGTGGTGCTGGGCAAATGGCATGGAGCCGGAGTCGAACCAGCAGTCTATAACCTCAGGCACTCTCTTCATCTCTTTGCCGCACTCAGGACAGATAATTGTCACTTCATCAATAAAGGGACGGTGCAGTTCGATGTCCTCAGGACAGTTCTTTGACATTGATTTTAATTCTTCAATGCTGCCTATGGAATGCTGGCAACCGCACTGGCACTCCCATATATTAAGAGGAGTCCCCCAATAGCGGTTCCTGCTGATGCCCCAGTCCTGAACATTTTCCAGCCAGTCGCCAAAGCGTCCTTTGCCGATGCTTTCGGGAATCCAATTAATGGTATTGTTGTTGCGGATCAGATCCTCCTTAACGGCAGTCATTTTAATAAACCAGGACTCCCTTGCATAATAGATAAGAGGCGTATCGCATCTCCAGCAGTGGGGGTAGCTGTGCTCAAACGACGGAGCAGAGAACAGAAGTTTTTTCTCCTCCAGGGCTTTCAGTACCTTTGGATCTGCTTTTTTTACAAAAACACCTTCCCAGGGCGTTTCTTTTGTCATATTGCCTTTGGTATCAACCAGTTGAACAAAAGGAAGGTCATACCTTCTTCCTACTTTTGAGTCGTCCTCACCAAAGGCAGGAGCAATATGAACCACTCCTGTGCCGTCTGTCAGCGTAACATACGTATCGCATACTACATAAAATGCTTTTTTATGCTGCTTTTCACAGATAGCAGTGGCACAGTCAAACAAAGGCTCATATTCCTTATATTCCAGATCTTTTCCCTTATAAGTTTCCAGGACTTCATATGCAGGAATACTGCTTTCCTTCTCTGACAGGCTACCCAGAACCGTATCCAGAAGAGCCTCTGCCATATAATAGGTATAGCCGTCTGCTGCCTTGACCTTTGCATAGGTTTCATTGGGGTTTACGCACAACCCCACATTGCTGGGCAGCGTCCAAGGAGTCGTGGTCCATGCCAGGATATAGGCGTCTTCTCCTTTTACCTTAAAGCGGGCAATGGCAGAGCGTTCCTTTACATCTTTGTATCCCTGAGCCACCTCATGGCTGGACAGAGGGGTACCACATCTGGGGCAGTACGGCACAATCTTAAATCCCTTGTACAAAAGCCCTCTCTCCCAGATTTTTTTCAGCGCCCACCACTCGGACTCAATAAAATTATTGTCATAAGTTACATAAGGATCATCCATATCGGCCCAAAAGCCTACCGTAGAAGAAAAATCCTCCCACATGCCTTTATACTTCCACACGCTCTCCTTGCAGTGTGCGATAAAAGGTTCCAGGCCATACTGTTCAATCTGCTCTTTGCCGTCCAGGCCCAAAGCTTTCTCCACTTCCAGCTCCACCGGAAGGCCATGGGTATCCCACCCTGCTTTTCTCGGCACCATGTTTCCTTTCATGGTCCGATATCTGGGAATCATATCTTTAATCACCCGAGTCAGCACATGGCCGATATGGGGCTTTCCGTTGGCCGTAGGCGGGCCGTCATAAAACATGTAAGTGGGGCAGTCTTTCCGGCTCTCAATGCTTTTGCCGAAAATATCATGGTCTTTCCAGAACTTCTCCACTTCTTTTTCCCGTTCCACAAAGTTTAAATCTGTGGAAACTTTGTCATACTTGGACATAATAACCTCCATTATTCTGCTTTTTATGGAACAAATGAAAACAATTGCTTTCCGGATAACAGACGGCTGCCGCCCCTGTTAAAAGTTTCCCGAAAATAAAAAACCTTCATCCCCGTAATGAGGACGAAGGCTGCTTCGCTGTACCACCTATTACTGCATACGATCATATGCGTTCCCTGTAACGGCGGAAAACCGGCAAGGCCTACCAAGGCTGCATACAGCCTTTTCAGCCCGCAACTCCGAAGTGATCTTCCTCTCTGTCCTACTAATGCCGGCTTCCCACCGCCGCTGGCTCTCTGAGATGTTCAAACAAGAGTACTGTCTTCTTCTGCGTCTTTTTCTCTTCCGAATCTATATATGACAGTCTGGGGGCTTCCTTCCGGTTATGCGCCCAGAACCGTTTAACGCTCTTTTATTATAGTAAGCAGATGTGGACTTGTCAAGGAGAATCTTCCGATTGTGGATGCGCATACACTTCATAGGCAATGCGGATTCTGCAATAGAATCATGCTTTTATGTTCGTTATTTTTTTATCATTCTATTTTTATTTCCCTTATTTTGTGATATACTCTCTGTTAATTACCAAACGGCCATCCTTTCCCGGCCGCTATGCAAAAGGCAAGCAGGAGGATAATATGGAAAAAAGAAATCTTACATTACTTACGGATTTATATGAATTGACCATGATGCAGGGCTATTTCAAGGAGAAAGACGCCAATGAAACGGTTATTTTTGATGCGTTCTACCGCAGCAATCCCAACAACAACGGCTACTCCATCTGCGCAGGCTTACAGCAGGCCATAGAGTATATTAAAAATCTTCATTTTGACCAGGAAGATATTGACTACCTTCGATCCACAGGACTATTTGGCGAAGACTTTCTTGAATATCTGAAACAGTTCCGTTTTTCTGGGGATGTTTACGCCATCCCTGAGGGCACCGTAGTATTTCCCAGAGAACCTCTTGTGAAAGTTATCGCTCCCATTATGGAGGCACAGCTGGTGGAAACTGCACTTTTAAACATTATCAACCATCAAAGCCTGATTGCTACCAAGACTGCCCGGGTCATCTATGCAGCCCAGGGCGACGGGGTTATGGAATTCGGGCTTCGCCGGGCTCAGGGGCCTGACGCAGGGATCTACGGAGCCAGGGCTGCCATGATCGCCGGCTGTATCGGAACTTCCAATGTTCTCACCGGGCAAATGTTTGACGTTCCTGTAAAGGGCACCCATGCTCACAGCTGGATCATGAGTTTCCCCGACGAGCTGACTGCATTCCGAACTTATGCCAAGCTTTATCCCACTGCCTGCATCCTGCTGGTAGATACTTATGATACGTTAAAGTCCGGAGTTCCCCATGCCATTCAGGTATTCCAGGAAATGCGGGACGCTAATATTCCCCTGACATTTTACGGCATCCGCCTGGACAGCGGAGATTTGGCATACCTGTCAAAAGAAGCGAAGAGAATGCTGGATGCCGCAGGTTTCTCTGATGCAGTCATTTCCGCCTCCAATGATCTGGATGAAAATCTCATTAGCAGCTTAAAGCTTCAGGGCGCTGCTATCAACTCCTGGGGCGTTGGAACTAACCTGATCACTTCCAAGGACTGCCCTTCTTTCGGAGGAGTATATAAACTGGCTGCTATTATGGATAAGGCTACCGGAAAATTTGTTCCCAAAATAAAGGTTTCGGAAAATGCTGAAAAGATCACGAACCCAGGCAATAAAACCATCCGGCGTATCTATAATAAAGCAACCGGAAAAATCATCGCAGATCTCATCTGTCTGGTTGAGGAAGAGTATGATTCCAAAAAATCACTGCTGCTGTTTGATCCCATAGAAACCTGGAAAAAGACCCATTTGGCGCCTGACAGCTATACCATGCGCGAATTGATGGTTCCGGTGTTCTTAAACGGAGCATGTGTTTATGAATCTCCCAAAGTAATGGATATCCAGAAATACTGCAAACAGGAATTGGCTACTCTGTGGGAAGAATCCCTCCGTCTGGAATACCCCCACCGCACTCATGTGGATCTGTCCATGCCCTTGTGGAAAATGAAAAACGAACTTCTGGATGAGTATCATTTCAGCCATTAAATCCATAGTTGGAAAATTATGGCTGCCACAGCCAGGTGTTCACAATTTGTTAACAAATCTTTCATACCCTTTTTACACATGTGATAAATTTTCTTCATATTCAAAGGGTATACTTTAACCATCAAAAGAAAAAGCTGCTTACATTTGATAAGATTTTTTTCATAATCCGCCGGTCGGCCCCTTGGGGTTTGACCGGCTCCTCCCTTTTACAGGGAATTTTTCCTGTCTAAAGTCTGTTTGAGAAAGCATTCCTGTTTTCGCATTTTTCCCAAAAATGAGAAAGTTTTACCTGAAATTATACAGTCATCCAGCGATTTTTCTCTCATAAACTCGGATATTCTGCACATACTTCTTACGAAGCCATGTTTTTCAACAGGAAGGAGTGTATCCCATGGATTTTTCAAAGAATATTCAGGAAAATATCCAATCCATGAACCAGGCGTTGGATGTGACATCCAATTTTGACGTGGTATACCGTACTTTGACCATCGGGGGACGGACGGCCTGTGCCTATTTTATAGATGGATTTACAAAAGATGAGGTCCTTTTAAAAGTATTTCAGGTGTGGGGGTCCATAAAGCCGGAGGATATGCCTGCAGATGCCCACGGTTTTTCCAAGCAATATGTTCCCTATGGCGAAGTGGGACTAGTAAATGACTCGGATGCCATGATCGTCCAGCTGCTGACAGGCATTTCCTGTATCTTCATTGACGGATATGACAGCTGCCTTACCTTGGACTGCCGGACTTATCCTGCCAGAGGAGTGTCAGAGCCGGAGAAGGACAAGGTTATGCGGGGTTCCCGGGACGGGTTTGTAGAAACCCTCATTTTCAATACTGCCCTGATCCGACGCCGCATCCGAGATCCAAAGCTGACTATGGAAATCTTAAGCGCAGGGGAAAGTTCCCATACTGACATTGCCGTCTGCTACATGAAAGGCCGAGTGGACGAACAGATGCTGTCCATGATTAAGAAACGGATACAGAACATTCAGGTAGATGCCCTGACCATGAATCAGGAAAGCCTGGCAGAATGTCTTTACCCAAGCAAATGGTACAACCCGTTTCCCAAGTTTAAATTCTCAGAACGGCCCGATACTGCGGCAGCGTCGATTCTGGAAGGCAATATTATCATTCTTGTAGACAATTCCCCTGCTGCCATGATTCTGCCTTCCTCAGTCTTTGACATTATTGAGGAGGCGGACGATTACTATTTCCCGCCGGTTACAGGAACCTACTTAAGGCTCTCCCGCATGGTGATCTCCATACTGACCTTATTTCTCACCCCTACCTGGCTTTTGCTGATGCAGAATCCCCACGTCCTGCCCCCATGGCTGGAGTTTATTCAGCTGTCGGAAGAACCTTATGTCCCTCTCTTCTTTCAGCTGATGATCCTGGAATTTGCCATCGACGGGCTGCGTCTTGCAGCAATCAATACCCCCAGCATGCTGACTACGCCTTTAAGTGTCATCGCCGGTATTGTTTTGGGCGAATATTCTGTAAAGTCCGGATGGTTTAACAGTGAAACCATGCTTTACATGGCTTTTGTCACTGTAGCCAACTACTCTCAGGCCAGCTTTGAACTGGGATATGCACTGAAATTCATGCGGATGCTCTTGCTTATCTTAACAGCTCTGTTTAATTATTGGGGCTTTGCCGCAGGAGTGGCTCTGTCTTTATGTTCCATTGTCTTTAATAAAACCATTGCGGGAAAAAGCTATATTTATCCTCTCATTCCCTTTAAATGGTCCGAGCTGAAGAAGCGTTTCTTCCGCGGGCGGCTTCCGCATAAGCAGAAGGAATAGCATGCAAAAAGCTGCCTTCCGGCTTTTCATAGATCCAAGGCAGCTTTTCCTCATTTACGCTTCGTCATAAATTTTCTGCAGATATGCCACATCACTATGGTACCGCTGTGTGTTGGAATTCTCCAAAAGCATGGCAATATAAGGTTTCTGTGCTTTCAGATTCCGCATTACCGTCTCATAATGAAGCAGTCCTGTTCCCACATGGGCAAACTTTGGTTCCCCGTTTTTCATTACAAAATCTTTTAAATGAATCACGGAAATTCTGTCGCTGTACAATTTAAATGCATTGTCAATGACCTGATCCTGATTTTGGTGATTTTCGGCACTGATTAAATTAACCGGGTCCAAAATAACCTCCACATTTGGGGAATCTATGTCCTCTAAAAAGCGCCTCATGATCTCCGGACAATACAGCGTGTGGTCATGAACCCCTTCTACTCCCACTATAACTCCCAGTTTCTCTGCAGCTGACACAATCTCTCTCATGCTCTTTAGAAGCAGCTGATAGCACCCTTCTGTATATGTGTAAGGCACCACATCAAATGCGGCACTGTATCGTCCTGTCTCCGTGCCCACCATATCCGCCCCAATGGCCTTGGCATACTTCAGGTGTTCTATAAACTTTCTTATTTCCGCCTGCCGCATGTTCTCATCTGGATTTACAGGATTGATGTAGCAGCCCAAAACCGCTACATGAATCTCTCTCTCCTTCAGTTTCTGCCCAATGGCACGGCCAAATCCCGGGGAATAATGACCGTAATTAAAATCATAACCGGATATGGACTTTCCCAGAGCCAGCTGAATCTGATTGATCTGGTTGGCCTTTACAGTATCCAATACTGTGTCTATGTCCGCTTTTGGACAAATATCGTGACATCGCATCCCATAATTCATAATGGTTACCATCCTCTCCTCTGTTTCGTCTGGTTTCTGCATCATTTCGCTGTAAGTCTGCTGAATTTTGGCATTCAGCCATATCCCCTTTGCCATCTGCCTTGCAGGCGGGCTAAAAGGCGCAGAAGGCAGCTGCTGGCTTCTGCGAAATTAATCCAAGACAGCACGTTACTGGTTTTATTCATGAGAACCATACGTAAATTGTAGCATATGGCAAGTATATTTTCAATTAATCATGGGCTATTTTCGTGTTCCTTCCTGGCTGTTCCCGTTCTACCAAACCGCAGATCTACATATTTTGTATCAATACCTTTTCCTACGGAGTTCCCATGACCGATTTTTTGAAAAAAAACACATTAGTCGCCAGCACTCTCCTTCTGACTATTACTGGTTTCGCTACCAGAGTTCTGGGATTTTTTTACCGCATATTTCTGTCCCGAACTATCGGCTCACAAGGCCTGGGTATTTTTAATATGGTGCATCCTGTCTATGGAATCTGCTTCGCCTTGTGTGCCGGTTCGATTCAAACCGCCATATCCCGGTTTGTAGCTGCCAATGTTCAGAAGGGAAAACAGATTTTCCGAACAGGCCTTCTGATCTCCCTTTCTCTGGGCCTTGGACTGGCTGCCCTTATTATCCGTTTTTCTGCTCCTTTGGCTCACTATGTTCTTATGGAGGATCGCTGTGCCTCCCTGCTTCCCTTTATGGCTGTGTCTGTCCCTTTTTCCGCAGTCCATGCCTGCATAAACGGCTATTACTACGGCACAAAAAAAACAAGAATCCCTGCTGCATCTCAGATCGTGGAACAGATGGTGCGGATGGCGGCAGTGTTCCTCATTGCTGACATACTGCTGGAAAGCAGCAGAGATATTACTGTGGAATTAGCAGCAACCGGCCATCTTATTGGCGAGCTGGCTGCATGCCTTTTTTCTGTACTCTGCTTCAGCCTGTTTACTGCAGAAAATTCCAAAGAAAATTTACCTTCTTTTTGGGCATCATTCCGGGAAACCGCACTCCCTCTTATGACGCTGGCTCTGCCCCTTATGGGAAACCGGCTGATCTTAAATATCCTCTCCAGCGCCGAAGCCATCTGGATTCCAAACAGGCTTTTGGCTTATGGGCTTTCCTCTCAGGAAGCTGTCAGCATTTATGGCGTGCTGACAGGTATGGCTATGCCTTTTATCCTCTTCCCTTCCGCCATCACCAACTCCATGGCCGTCCTCCTCCTCCCCACTGTAGCCGAAGCTCAGGCCGGGGGCAATGAATCCCGCATCGCCCAGACCATCGCCATGTCTCTTCGCTACAGCATGTATATGGGGATTCTGTGTATCGGCGTGTTTACCTTGTTCGGCCCGGAACTTGGGGTCAGTGTATTCAAAGATTCCTCCGCCGGTTCTTTCATACAGATTCTGGCGTGGCTGTGTCCATTTCTCTATCTTGCCACCACCATGGGAAGCATTTTAAACGGGCTTGGAAAAACCACTACTACATTTCTTCAGAATATTACGGCTCTTATTCTGCGCCTGGCCTTTGTACTTATAGGTATTCCGCAGCTGGGTATCATAGCCTATCTGTGGGGAATGCTCATAAGTGAACTTTTGCTGGCTGTGCTTCATCTTGTTTCTCTTAAACGGTTGGTATCATTTTCATGGGATGCAGTTGAGATGATCGTCAAGCCGGCTGCTTTTCTGATCATCTCCATCGGGGTTTATTATGCTTTCTTCTCTTTATGGGACGGCTTTGACGGACTGGGGCTTTTTATGTCTACCGCACTTCACATAGGCGTCCTGAGTTTGTGTTATGGAGCGCTTTTAGCTGTGTTTCATCTGGCAAAACGGTAGTATCAGGCGTTCAAACAAATGAAAAGCAAGAAGCATCCCTCAGAGTCCTGGAAGAGAACACCGGCTCTTCCTTTTCCTCTTCTTAAACAGTCCCACAGCATAGTTACTCATAAATTATAAATCATCATAGGTAACCAGCGTGATTCCATTCATTTCCAGCCATCTTTTTACATCTGGATCTACAGCCATTGCCACCTCTTTCACGCGGGGGATCGTCAGAGAAGATTCCCTTAAAATCTCATCGTCCAGATACCCAGGGTGGCACACGAACATACAGCAGCCATCCTGCCCATAATCTTTCTCTGCAGCGGCTTTCAGACTAACGACAGGATCATAATCCGGTTTCATGCTGTCCATGCTTACATACAGTGTGGTATTGCGAAAGCGGACAGGCCTGTCCATGGTCATGGGAAGCAGCTGCAGGCCATGGCGTTTGGCCACGATCTCCAACCCTTTATAGAAATTATGGCTGGCCACGGCATGGCCCTCAAAATAGCAGGGCTGACGTCCGGTCAGTTCCACGAACCTCTGGTACTGGGCTTCAATCTCCAGAACCACCTGCTCCAGAACCACAAAATCCTTCTCTGCGCTTCGGTAAGCTTTGCTGGGCTTAAACATCCCATTGTCCTGACAGATGCTGGGAATCTTTCCCGGGTCGGTAATGGGTTTTCCCACACAGATATTGGTGTGCTGCCCTATGCACACCTTTTCCCCAGCCAGCAGGCTCCATCCATGAAACGCCGCCGGCATGTTTGGCATAAGCCCCACTGACCCGATGATTCCTTCCTTTACCGTTTTAGCAATCCCATAATTAATGGCCTCCGTCCAGCCCAGATCATCGGCCCGGATCAGCATACGTTTTGACATAAAATGCTCCTTTCTGTTTCAATACAAAATCAGCTTTCCGCCGAAGTCTCCCTTTTCCGGCTCTCTGTCGGAAAATCCTGGGATCTCACAACCTCTTCCTATATTTTCGACCCATACTGCACAATAATAATCTGGTATTGATCCTCGAATCCGGCTCCCAGCACGCCGCCGATTTTTTCGCCTTCTCATCCTTTGGACAGCTCTGATCTTTCAGTTTCTCTGCTTTCTCCATATTCATCAGATCACTTTCACAAATGTCTCATCAGGTGCAGAATCTGCCGCATAAAAAATAGGAATAAAGTCAAAAAATTTCGTAAACATCAGCGTTTATCAAAGTTTTCTAACCTTATCCCTATTATAGCTTTTTTCCAAAACCCGGCCGCTCTGATTCTGCGTCTCTACAGCCCTTCATAGGGCTTATGTCATGCCATGAAATCCCTTCAGCCGTGTTTAGGCCGTGTTTCAACTCCAAAGCTTTGTTTTATCTTCGTTTTCTACTCATCCACACTGTAATTAGGCGCCTCTTTTGTAATGTGGATATCATGAGGATGGCTTTCTTTCAAAGATGCCGCAGAGATTTTCACAAATTTCCCGGTTTCCTGCAGAGTCTTAATATTCTGTGCCCCGCAGTATCCCATGCCGGAACGCAGCCCGCCCAGCATTTGGAATACCGTATCCTCTACCATGCCCTTATATGCCACACGGCCCTCTACGCCTTCAGGTACCAGTTTCTTGGCATCTGTCTGGAAATATCTGTCCTTGCTGCCGTTTTCCATGGCTGCAATGGAACCCATGCCCCGATATACTTTGTATTTTCTTCCCTGGTACAGTTCAAAAGAACCCGGGCTCTCGTCACAGCCTGCAAACATGCTGCCCATCATGCAAACGCTTCCTCCGGCAGCAATGGCTTTGGTAATATCGCCGGAATATTTAATGCCTCCATCAGCAATAATCGGAATATTGTATTCCTTTGCCACCTTATAGCAGTCCATAATCGCACTGATCTGAGGAACGCCGATTCCGGCAACTACGCGCGTAGTACAGATGGAGCCAGGCCCGATGCCTACCTTAACTGCATCAACGCCAGCATCAATCAGCGCCTTTGTGGCATCTCCTGTAGCAACATTACCTGCAATTACCTGAAGGTTGGGATATGCCTCCTTGATCATCTTCACGCAGCGGATAACATTGGCGGAATGTCCGTGGGCGGAATCCAGAACCACCACATCCACATGAGCCTTTACCAATGCCGCTACCCGTTCAAGTACATTGGCTGTAATTCCTACAGCTGCGCCGCACAGAAGACGTCCCTGGGAGTCTTTAGCTGAATTAGGGTATTTAATCTGCTTTTCAATGTCTTTAATGGTAATAAGCCCTTTTAAATTAAAGTCTTCATCAACAATGGGAAGCTTTTCCACCCTTGCTTTAGCCAAGATTTTCTTGGCTTCCACCATAGTAATATCTTCCCTGGCCGTAACCAGGTTCTTACTGGTCATACATTCCTTTATCTTTTTGGAAAAGTCCTCTTCAAATTTCAGATCACGGTTGGTAATAATTCCCACCAGCTTCTTTCCTTCCGTAATGGGAACGCCGGAAATGCGGAACTTGCCCATAAGTTCGTCCGCATCTTTCAATGTATGTTCTGGAGAGAGATAAAATGGGTCTGTAATAACACCGTTTTCTGAACGCTTTACTTTGTCAACTTCTTCTGCCTGAGCTTCAATGGACATATTCTTATGAATAATGCCGATGCCGCCCTGTCTTGCCATGGCAATGGCCATGCGGTACTCTGTCACCGTGTCCATGCCGGCACTCATTAGTGGAATGTTAAGCTTAATTCTGGCTGTCAGATGCGTGGTCAGATCTACCTGATTAGGGATTACTTCCGAATAAGCGGGAACCAAGAGAACATCATCAAAAGTAATGCCTTCACCGATAATTGTACCCATGAAATTTTCCTCTCTTTCCTGTATGAATTTGTATTATTAGTAACCTAATATATCAAATTTAACTTAGGTTGTCAAATACATTTTTCGGATACTGTCTGTTCTCCAAAACCCATGTCCCAATAGTTTTTTATATCATAGGACTCACTTCCCTGGATATAAAAAATACGGCCCAGCATAAACTGAACCGTATCTTTTTACATAACCACTTTTCTGGGAGCCCTCTGTCTGATGTGCTGCAGAATCTTGTCATTGGGTTCAAAAATGATTTTTGTCACCTGGCCGCCATCTCCCTGAAAAACCATACCATATACTTTTGCCCCCTGGGTATGGGAGCCAAAATCCAGCCTCTTCATATCAGGTTTCTCATAGTCTTTCAGTATATAGGAGTCCAAAGGAGCCACGATCTGCATCTCGCCCAAAGTCCCTTCCCACACCTTTTTTCTTCTGGCTTTTCCCATGATTTTGTCAACAGAAATCTGATCGTTGACAATCAAGTACTCAAATTCCAAATCCAGATTCTGAAAAATAAAATAAGTGGCAGCCCCTGCAGCCGTCAGGATTATGATGCCGAATATCGTTGTCAGTGCCAGAAAAGCGCTGACAGCACATAAGGCAATCAGAGCTGCTTTGAGGATCATGGTGCTGGCTGGCGCCTTGCGCTTTACCAGCCATTCTGTGTAGGAATCATTCATAGTAAGTCTGGTCCTTTCTTTTTTATAGGTATGGCACAGCGGCACTATTTCCCAGCCAATACCGTTTCGCCAAAGCTGCCGCAAAGTCGGGTAAGCCTCTCTGGCTGAAACCGGAATCTGTTTATCTGACGTAATGGCTTTTGGATGCTGCAGTAAACAAATCATGGGAGAATGCTCATGCAGCCATGGCACTCTCCCACAGTTTATATCTGTGCTTCGCTTACATCATTCCGCCCATACCGCCGCCGGCTGGCATAGCTGGAGTTTCCTCTTTAATATTAGCAACAACGGACTCTGTTGTCAACAGTGTTGATGCCACGCTGGTTGCATTCTGCAGCGCACTTCTGGTTACCTTGGCAGGGTCCAGAATTCCGGCTTCAATCATGTTCACATACTCTTCCTTATATGCATCAAATCCGGTTCCTACCGGGGATTCCTTTACTTTGTTAATGATCACAGAGCCTTCCAGTCCTGCATTGGCTACGATGTGATACAGCGGAGACTCTAAGGCCTTCAGGATAATCTTGGCGCCAGTCTTCTCGTCACCTTCCAGATCAGGCAGAATCTTGGCCACTTCTGCAATGGCATGAACATATGCAGAACCGCCGCCTGCAATGATTCCTTCCTCTACAGCTGCCTTAGTAGCTGCCAAAGCATCCTCCATGCGAAGCTTGGCTTCCTTCATCTCAGTCTCTGTAGCTGCGCCTACGCGGATTACCGCTACGCCGCCTGCAAGTTTAGCAAGTCTCTCCTGCAGTTTCTCTCTGTCAAAGTCAGAGGTAGTCTCTTCAATCTGCATTCTGATCTGTGCAATCCTTGCGTCAATATCGCTCTTCTGGCCTTCTCCGTCTACAATAACCGTGTTCTCTTTCTGAACCTTAACAGACTTGGCGCGTCCCAGCTGATCCATAGTCACATCCTTCAGCTCCAGGCCAAGGTCGCTGGAAATAACAGTACCGCCGGTCAAAGTCGCAATATCCTGCAGCATCTCTTTTCTTCTGTCGCCGTATCCGGGAGCCTTAACGGCAACTACATTAAATGTTCCTCTTAACTTATTTACAATAAGAGTGGTCAGAGCCTCTCCCTCAACATCCTCTGCAATGATCAGCAGCCTTGCTCCGGACTGTACCACCTGCTCCAGCAGCGGCAGGATCTCCTGAATATTGGAAATCTTCTTGTCAGTAATCAGGATGTACGGTGTGTCAAGATTGGCTTCCATCTTATCCATGTCGGTACACATGTAGGCAGATACGTATCCTCTGTCAAACTGCATGCCTTCTACCAGGTCAAGCTCTGTCTTCATGGTCTTAGATTCCTCGATGGTAATAACGCCGTCCTTGGAAACCTTCTCCATTGCGTCAGCCACCATCTCGCCTACTTCATCGCTGGAAGCAGAAATGGCTGCCACTCTTGCAATCTGATCCTTGCCGTTAATGGGCTGGCTCATATTGGCAATCGCTTCTACAGCTACATCAGTGGCTTTCTTCATGCCCTTTCTCAGAACAATGGGGTTAGCTCCTGCTGCCAGGTTCTTCATACCTTCATTGATCATAGCCTGAGCCAAAACAGTGGCAGTAGTTGTACCGTCACCAGCCACGTCATTAGTCTTTGTGGCAACCTCTTTTACCAGCTGCGCACCCATATTCTCAAAAGCGTCCTCCAGCTCGATCTCCTTTGCAATGGTCACGCCGTCATTCGTAATAAGGGGAGCGCCAAAAGACTTATCCAAAACCACGTTTCTTCCTTTCGGTCCCAGGGTAACCCGAACCGTATCAGCCAGCTGGTTTACACCGCACTCCAGGGCTTTTCTTGCATCTACGCCATACTTAATTTCCTTTGCCATGATTCATTTCCTCCGGTTTCTTTCTATTCTCTATACCTGTTTCATGCTGTTAATTATTCAATTACTGCCAGAATATCATTCTGTTTTACGATCACGTACTTTTCGTCATCCACTTCTACTTCCGTGCCGGAATATTTGGAGAAGATCACCTTATCCCCAACCTTTACCTGCATTGTCACTTCCTTGCCTTCCACAACTCCGCCAGGACCTACTGCCACAACCTCTGCCTGCTGCGGTTTCTCTTTTGCCTGTCCCGGAAGTACAATACCGGACTTTGTAGTCTCTTCTGCAACCAGCTGTTTTAAAACAACTCTGTCAAATAACGGCGCTAATTTCATATATGATTCCTCCTTAAGAATGATTGCCTTTTGTTCACAACAATGTTATAGCACCCTTTGTTAGCACTGTCAAGGCTTGAGTGCTAATTTTTTCAAATTTTTCCAAACTTAATTTCTATTTTATAAAATTTTTTTAAATATATGCCTTTTCTTTTTGGAACATTGGTATTACAATAGATTTATTATGATAAAAGATAAGCAGAAAGGAGCATCCCACCATGGCGAAAAAAAATTTGGGCAAATTCCTTGCTCTGACAGCCATTTCCGCCGCTGTTGCTGCCGGCGTTTCCTACTTTTTTAAATACCGGTCTTTCCATGCGGAACTGGATGAAGATTTCCACGACTTTGAAGGAGACGACGACACTTTTGACGGTTCGCTGCCACACGAAGGAGAACCTACCCAGCGCAATTATGTGCCTCTGGGAGAGAAAAAAGAAGAAAGTCCCATGAAGGAGGCTGCCAAAGCCGTAACGGATGCCGCTTCCCAGGCTGTCGAAAAGGCAGCTGATATGGCCTGTCAGGCTGCTGAAGAAGCAAAGGACAGCGCCCAAGCCATAAAAGAGCAGATTTCAGACACCGCCGGGCAGCTTAAAGAAGCCGCAGGCATGACTACCACTATTGAAGAAGATACTTTCGTTGAATAACAAAACTCTCAATAAGAGCAATCCCCATCCGGCCTGAAGTCCGGCCGGATGGGGATTGCTCTTAATTTTAGCTTTCTTTTCTTTTATGGCTTCACATTAATAATCTCTTTCGCCTTCTGCATCAGCTCCTCTTTGTCATGTCCCCCTTCCATGGTGAAAAGCAGATAAGTAAGCCCTTCCTCTTCCCAGGATGCTGACAAAAACACAGTCCGCTCTTCCTTATCTGTTCCATAGCTGATCTCCAGAGTTCCTTCTTCCTTCCGTTTCTGATCCTCCTCTGACGGCTGGGCGTCCGGGGGAAGGAAAAGGTATTCCATCTGCTTTATCTGAATGGGAATCCCATTATATTCTTCTTCCAGAATCACTGGATAGCTGTTCTCTTCCATGCCGCCTAAAGGCTTTAAGATATCCAGGTTAAGATTATGGTCATATACTATATTAATCTCCGGGTAAGATCCTACAATCGTTCCTCCGGAATCTTTCGCATCCACATCAATGCGGTAAGCCTTCCTGAATTTTGTTCCGTCTGCAAAAGTGTCTACGGCTTTTGCCGTACTTCCCAGATCCGTATTTTTCATCACCTCTTCCGCAGAATAAAAATCCACCTGATCCATATAATGGTGGGAGCTGAGACTTGCAATCTTCCCTGCCCCAATAGCCGTACCTCCTGCCAGCACCGCCATAACCGCTGCTGCTAAAACGATCCTTTTACCTGTTATTTTCCTCATGATTCTGCTCCTTTCCTGAATTTGTTCATGAATGTCTTCCAGCATCCGGCACTGTCTGCAATCTGGCATTCGGATTTCATCCGCCATCTGCATAAGTGCTTCTTTCAGCTTTTCATCCTGCCATGCAGTCTGCCGAGTGTCTGCCTGCTTCTTTGAATCCATCCTTTTAGGCCCCCTTTTCTCATCAAAATATTCCCAGGATCTCTTTGTGCCCGGTACTGCCCATTGTCTTTTGACTGTGATGCTGCTTATCTTCCAGCATCTTTCTGAGGCTTTTCCGGGCCTGGAACAATCTGGATTTTACAGTCCCTGGAAAGCTTCCGGTTATGCGGGCAATCTCCTCAACTGGCAGCTCGCAGAAATAATACAGGACAATAACCGTCCTCTGCTTCATGTTCAGCCTCATAACAGCCTCTTTTACCCTCAGGTTTTCCTCTTTCTTCAGCACTTCCTCCAAAGGCTGAACAGCCTGTTCATCAAGCATCAGCCGTTCTCCCAGCCCGGACTCCATATCTGTCCCTGTCAGCTCCTCCAGGGAATAATCCGGTTTCTGTTTTTTTCTGTACCTCCATGCAGTTCTTACCAGAATATGACAAAGCCATGACTCAAACGCCGTTTCGTCCCGGATGGATTCCCTGTGAAGGAAACATTTGACAAAGGTTTCCTGTACAATGTCTTCACTGTCACTTTTATTATTTGTAATCATAAATGCCATGCGGTACAATTTCCCCACATAC